>QIHV01000003.1 GCA_003229135.1 Candidatus Kaiserbacteria bacterium
TGCGGTACATTTCATACACATGAAATTGAATTTACAACATTTGCCCCAGTAGCATATTTGATATTGCGAGATATTTATCCACATCAAAAGAATTTTCTTATAATAGATGTTACGGGTGAGTCAACTGATTTGATGTTAGTTAGACACGGACTACTTGTAAAAAGTATAAGTACACCGTATGGGCTGGGATTTTTGCGCCGTGCGGCAATTGAGGCCGGTATTAGTACATCTACGGCTGAACCACTACGTGCGGTGGAAGAAGCAATACTTATCGATACAAAACACAACGAATATTTTACCAAACATATGCAGGAGGCAAGTGCGCAATGGGTAAAAAATCTTACAAGTGCTTTCCAATTACTAACAACCAATTACGTACTTCCACATACTGCATTTTTACTTTCTGATGAATCTGTTAGCGGTTTTCTTAAACGACTTCTCAATGAGACTGATTTTCATTCAGTTGGGCTCTCAAATGAACCGTTGTCGGTTATATCGATTAACCCCGATAAACTTACACACTATGTGACATATCATAATGAAGCATATGGAGACATATTCCTATCTATTTTAGCGTTATATATTGCACGCAAATATCCCACACCATCTAAAAATGACACGACACATATTTTAGCTTCCGATGTATAGCATCACGATGTATACTAATAAGAGTATTTCATAATCATTAAGAATCACTATGCGTAGAACTCTTGAAGACATCATTCCACCATCGCGTCGCCATAATGTAGGAGACGCCAAAGAACACGATAATATTGAGACTGCACAAACTTCGACAGCTTATCGGTTACCGCACCGTCATTTCGCATATGTACCGGCACTAATTGCGCTGATTATAATTGGACTATCTATCGGTGCTTTATTTATATTTTCAGGATCAAAAGTTGAAATAGAGCCAATGTCCGCTGCCGCTAACTTGGATGGAAGTTTTACAGCAAGCGCTTCCACAACCAGTACTTTCCCATTTGCTATTGTCAGTGTCGAAAAACTTGCATCACAGACTGTTACGGGTAATGGCACCAATACAGTGCATACAATTGCGAAGGGTAAGATAACTGTGTATAACACTCGTGCACGAGTCCAAAAGCTTATAACCAAAACACGCTTCGAAACAAAAAGCGGATTAGTATTCAAAATTAATACGCCAATTGTCGTGCCGGCCGCGCACGGCATCATACCAGGCACAATCACTGTGTCGGTCTACGCGGCGCAACCGGGGGCACAATACAACATCGGACCATCTTCTTTTAATCTTCCCGGACTCGCTGGTACTTCACTGGCAAGTGATATATATGGTCGCTCAACAACTCTAATGAGTGGAGGATTTTCCGGTACTCAAGCGGAAGTTTCGTCTGCTGTTGAATCTGCAACTCGTACAAAACTACGCACCGCTCTTGTACAGGACTTAATGAACGCCATTAAAACGCAAGTACCTTCGGATTATGTTCTTCTAAACGGTGCAGCAACAACAACATATACCGATTTGCCAAACCAAACGACCACAAACACAAATATGGCAAACCTACGTGAACAGGGAACTATGACAGCGGTCATATTCCCAATGTCATCTCTTGCTAAAGCTGTGGCTGGAGCGATATCGGGAGCATATTCCGGTCAGCCTGTCACTTTGGTGGGAACTAGAAACCTTACTCTTACTCCAGCAGATACACTTCCGACTGCACGAGATAAGTCTTTCTATTTCACGCTTTCTGGTAATACAACAGTTGTGTGGAGTATCAACCCGAACCGTATTGCCACTGCAATAGCTGGAAAAACACTCGACCAAGCACGTACGGTAATAAAAGGTTTCCCGGAAATTAAACGTGGTTATATCACCTTACGTCCATTTTGGAAAACTACTCTACCGAATGATCCTTCACAAATATCCGTGGTTATTAACAAGCCCCAAATTAGTACGGAGAATTGACGCTTTTTACATATACTGTTAGTATAGTTACTGCTCCACATGACAGAAGATACAGAAACAAAAGAAACGGTTACTGGCACCGTCGAAGAGGTGCTCCCAAACTCATTGTTTCGGGTACGCATTGCCACAAGCGATGAGCCCATCCTTGCGTATCTTGCTGGCAAAATGCGGCTGCATCATATTCGCGTACTTGTTGGTGATGAGGTTGAACTTGTCATCGACCCGTACGGCGGTCGTGCACGTATCGTGAGGCGTCTTACCTAAATATAAATGAAAGTACGCGCATCAATTAGAAAACAACAACCAGGCGACATTTTAGTACGTCGGCGCGGTCGCTTGTACCGCATTAACAAACAAAACCCACGTCGTAAAGCACGCCAAGGTTAATTCTTATATACTATAATTTTATGCGTATTTCAGGTGTTACACTTCCGGATGATAAACAACTCGCGTACACTCTGCCGCTTATTTACGGTATTGGTCGGATTCGAGCCAAAGAGATACTTGCCAAAGCAGGTATCGATGCTACAAGAAAGGGTAAGGATATTTCAACAGAAGAGGAGCAAAGTATCAGAACTGTTGCTGAATCATACTTAATTGAAGGTGAACTACGTCGTGAAGTCGGTCAAAATATCAAACGTTTGAAAGACATACGATCAGCGCGCGGCCTACGTCATGAACGACGTTTGCCTGTACGTGGTGGTCGAACTAAAACTAATTCACGCACAGTGCGTGGTAACGTACGCAAAACTATGGGTTCAGGCAGGCGCACACTTGAAAAAACCTAAAATATATTTCACTTTTTCTTTATAATTTACTATGGGTAAAAAACGAATCATAAAAAAATCAGGACGCGGACTCGACCAGGGTCGCAAGGACCGTGCATTGTCGAGAGCGGTAAAGAAACATATTGAGCGTGGCGTGCTTCATGTTGAAGCGACATTCAATAATACCAAGGCGGTACTCACCGATGAACATGGCAATGCGATTATGTCATCATCGGCAGGAGCGCTTGGTTTTTCCGGCGCGCGTAAATCGACACCATACGCCGCCGCAAAAGTTGGGGAGTTGCTTGGTGAGCGTGCTGGCATTATTGGGCTAAAAGAAGCATCGGTAATAATTCGGGGTGTTGGACCGGGTAGAGAGTCCACGTTGCGTGGTTTTGCCGGTAAGGGAGTACAGATTAAAAATATCAAGGATGCGACACCAGTGCCTCACAATGGCCCGCGTGCACCTAAACCTCGTCGGGTATAGCATATGAAAACAGGACCTCGTTATAAAATTGCCAAACGGCTTGGTGCAAGTGTCTTTGAAAAGACGCAAACGCAGAAATTTGCCATTGCCCAAGAGCGCAGCTCAAAAAATAAACGCCGCGGACGCCGTCGCGGACCAAGTGATTTCGGTAAACAGCTTCTTGAGAAACAAAAAGTACGCGTAACCTATGGCATTACTGAAAAGCAGTTTAGAAACTATGTACACAAAGCGACTACAACTCATGGTGTTACGCCGGTTGAAGCTCTCCACCGACAGCTTGAGCTTCGCCTTGACAATGTGGCATGGCGCTTCGGACTTGTACCGACACGCCGTGCCGCACGTCAATTGGTGGCTCATGGACACCTAATGGTTAATGGTCACAGAACTACAATCCCATCACGTCATATACATTTGGCTGACCGTATCTCGGTACGTGATGGCAGTAAGAGCAGCGCTCTCTTTACAGGATTTTCCGAGCGCCTTGATGAGCAGCCGCTACCATCATGGCTTTCTTGGAACCCAAAAACTATGGAGGGCAGTGTGCAAGAGGTGCCGACTATTGCATCAGTCGATACGGCTGGTGATTTAAGTATTGTGCTTTCGTTTTACAGTCGTTAATTTTATTCACGGTAATATTGATTGAGTTATGGAATACCAGATTACACTTCCGTCAAAGCCACGCGTCGTTTCAGAAGAAGGGTCGCAAGGCATTTATGAGATAGATTCACTTTACCCAGGCTATGGTCACACGCTCGGCAACTCGTTGCGTCGTATTATTTTATCTTCACTTTCCGGTGCTACCATCACTTCTATAAAAATAGAAGGCGTACCACACGAGTTCGCAACTATTGACGGTATCCGCGAAACTGTTATGGAGATTATTTTAAATCTAAAGCGTATACATTTTGTGTTGCATGGTGACGAACCACAAACAATCACTCTCTCTGTAAAGGGCGAGAAGGAGATTACTGCTGCGGATTTTTCAATGCCATCACAGGTTGAAATTATTAATTCTACTCAACATATTGCTGATATTTCAAACAAGGTTTCATTTGAACTTGAAGCTACTATTGAGTGTGGATTGGGATATGTACCGCGTGAAGCTATTACAAAAGAAAAAGTTGATGTTGGCACAATTGCATTTGATGCAACGTTTACACCAATCCGTCGTGTGAACTATGAGGTGGAAAATATGCGTGTTGGTGACCGAACTGACTTCAATCGTCTGCGTATTTTAATTGAAACCAACGGTACAATTGCACCACGTAATGCACTTGAACGTTCAATTGAGATAATGATTAGTCAGCTGAAATCCATCAATGGATTTCAGGAAGAACCTATTGCCGCCACCACAGAAGAAGATACCGTTCAGGAGGTATCAGTTGAAGTGTCAGATGAAAAAGATTCTGCAAAGGTAAGAGTGGAGGATATGGATATTTCAACACGTGTTACCGCAGTACTCTCTGATGCTGGTATACGCTCTGCGGCTGGTTTGGCACGCAAAACAGCATCATCACTCAAAGAGCTTGACGGTATCGGTGATAAGGCCGTTGAAGAAATTGCAACGGCTCTTTCCGGAATAAATCTTTCACTCAAAAGTGAATAAACTGGCGATAAACTAAGAAATAGGGTAAGGTATTTGGACCATGCGACATCAACACAAAGGACGAGCATTTGGAAGACCGACTAATCAACGTCGGGCACTTCTTCGTTCACTAGCACGTTCACTTATAATTCATGAGCGAATTTCAACTACTGAAGCTAAGGCAAAGGAATTGCGTCCATTTATTGAGCGTATTGTCAGTTATGGAAAACGTAATACATTATCTAGTCGGCGTCTCGCAATTTCACGCCTTGGTGGTGATGAAGAAAGTGTCAAAAAAGTTTTTGATGCTATCGCCCCTCGTTACGCTGATCGTAACGGTGGATATACACGTATTGTAAAACGTGCCAAAACCGCTGCCGATGGTCGTAAAACTACATACATTGCATTTGTGTAGCGAATATTATGGAAAAAATTATAGAAAAAACAGAAATAGAAAATTATATTATTGATGCAAGCGGGCGCACACTCGGACGAGTGGCAAGTGAAGCAGCTTCAGTATTGCTTGGAAAAAAGTCTGTGCACTTTGTAAAATATCGAGTGCTTCCAGTAAAAGTCACAATTGAAAATGCCAAGAAGCTTTGGTTACCGGAGCGTCGTATTGCCGGAAAGGCATATACACACTATACCGGCTACCCTGGCGGTTTGCGCACTACATCAATGTCTGATGTACTGGCGAAAAAGGGCATCTCTGAGGTAATCCGTAAGGCAGTCATTGGTATGATTCCACGTAATAAACTTCGAAGAGAACGTATGAAGCGTCTTACTATTATTGATTAATATGACTAATACTACTACCCGCTATATTCCGGCTATCGGACGCCGTAAAACCGCAGTTGCCAGTGTGCGTATCACACCCGCATCTGAAACGATAATTATCGTAAACGGCAAGCCCGCAAGTGAATATTTTAAGACAGAAGAACGTGCACACGTGACCAAAGAGCCGTTCATTGTGGCGGAAGAAGCCGGCACTTATGCTATTGAAGTTCATGTTTCTGGTGGTGGTATCAGTGCCCAAGCAGGTGCAGTGCGTCACGGAATAGCTCGTGCACTTATTAAAGCATCGGCTGAATTGCGCCCAGTTCTTAAAAAGGCCGGACTTCTCACGCGTGATTCACGTGCCGTAGAACGCAAAAAGCCTGGACTTAAGAAAGCACGTAAAGCACCTCAGTGGTCCAAACGATAGACCAAAAGATTTCACAAAAGAACACCCGCTTGCTTGCAAGCGGGTGTTCTTTTGTACTTTGTCTATCTTTAAAATAGGCGCTACTTCTATTTCTTCTCAAGTTTAATTACTTGGTAAAGCCAAGCGAAGAGTGCACCTGTAACCCAGCCATAAATAGCCGCCTCAATAAATCCTATGATGTATCCACCAACTGTGAAATTAAACCATGGATATGCTATCTGTAAGAAGTTGAAATGAAACTCTTTGAGCGCGGCTGATGCAAATAATCCGCCCCAAATACTGCAAATAAGATAAAATATTATAGAGATAATTCCCACAACATATCCTGTTTTGTTTATACTTAGTTTTTCCATAAACGAAATTATAAATTTATCATTAATTGTTCTGGAAGAAGTCAGATTACCAACTATACTGATTTTTAGTTTCCGGATTACTTCCAGGCTATGTCTATGATAGGACAGCAAATGTACCGTGTCAACATACTTTTTCTTTGACGTAAGGGGCATTTTCGTGCATATTTGTGATATGAAAAAGCACAAAGAAAATGAGGAAGTTATAATTGATGACGAAATGAGCGTGGCTCAAGATGGGGAAGTTGAATTAGTTGAGGAAGAAGCTCACGCCGACAATAAGATTATAAAAATGAAGGAGAAGCTAAAACGGTGTAGTGCCGAAAAGCAAGAATATCTTGATGGATGGCAGCGCGCCAAGGCAGATTACGTTAATGCTATCCGTAGATTCAAAGAGGAAAATCAAAATGCTGCCACAACAGGTCTCGTGAAAGCAGTTGAGACATTTTTGCCGGTGCTTGATTCTCTCGAGCGGGCAAAAAGTATGGGCAAATTACCATCGGGATTTGAAGCTGTAACAAAACAGATTGAAAATGCTTTTACTACACTTGATGTTTCGGAGGTTGTAGCAAAAATTGGCACGCCATTTAACCCTGCATACCACGAAGCATTTGGACAAGATAAAACAGATAGTGTGGAACAAGATGGTATGATTTCAACAGTACTTGAAAGAGGGTGGCAAATTGGTGGGATGGTTATTCGACCGACGAAAGTACGTGTATATCATCACAAATAAAATATTACCGTACCGGCACTTGAAGTGAAGGGTCGAAAGGCATACAATAGGGGAACTTGTCCGCATTATGGCGGCGTAATTATTTACCGTTAGATATTTTTTTTCACTATGGCAAAAATTCTTGGCATTGACTTGGGCACCACAAATTCCGCAATGGCGATTATGGAAGGGGGCGAACCGCAAATTCTTGAAAATGCGGAAGGGGCACGCACAACACCGTCAGTTGTCGCCATTGCAAAAAATGGTGAGCGCCTTGTTGGTGCACTGGCAAAACGACAAGCGGTTACAAACCCAAAGAACACTATTTATGGCATTAAACGCTTTATGGGTCATCGTGCCACAGACAGTGCGGTAGAACACGATAAAGAAGTTGTACCGTATGAAATAAGAGCAGATAATGATGGTGGTGTTTTGGTACACCTTGGCGAAAAAAATTATCGCCCTGAAGAAGTCTCCGCAATGATTTTGGGTAAATTAAAGGAGGATGCTCAAACAAAACTTGGCGAAACTATTACCGAAGCAATTATTACAGTTCCAGCATATTTTGATGATGCACAGCGAAGTGCCACCAAAGCTGCCGGAAAAATAGCTGGACTAGACGTAAAGCGTATTATAAATGAACCAACAGCAGCGGCGCTTGCGTATGGTTTCAATAAAAAGAAAGACGAGAAGCTTGTCGTGTATGACTTTGGTGGTGGCACTTTTGATGTGTAAGTACTTGAAGTTGGCGATGATGTTGTTGAGGTAAAGTCAACCGATGGTGATAGCCATATGGGTGGCCGCGATATTGACCAAAAAATTGTACGCTATATTGCTGAAGAGTTTAAGAAAGAAAGTGGTATTGATGTCACCAAGGACTCTCTTGCACTCCAACGCCTTGATGAAGCGGCTGAGAAAGCAAAACAGGAGCTCTCAAGTGCAACGGAAACTGAAATAAATATACCGTTTGTAACCGTAGACTCTAACGGCACTCCGCAACATCTGTTGATGAAACTCTCACGTGCCAAACTTGAAGAGCTTGCCGAAGAATTTGTAGATTCATCGATTGATATTACAAAGCGAGCACTTGAAGCAGCTGGGATATCCACAAGTGAAATTAATGAAATTGTTCTTGTTGGTGGACAAACTCGTATGCCCAAAATCCAAGAAAAAGTAAAGACGTTATTTAATAAAAACCCACACATGGGTGTAAATCCAGATGAAGTGGTTGCTATGGGCGCAGCAATTCAAGCCGGTATTCTTCAAGGTGATGTGAAAGATATATTACTCGTTGATGTTATTCCACTTTCACTTTCAATTGAGACAGCTGGCGGTGTTGCAACAAAACTCGTTGAACGTAATACTGCGGTGCCAACATCGCGTACACAAGTATTCTCTACATATGCAGATAATCAAACATCTGTAGATATTCACGTTACTCAAGGTGAGCGTGCTATGGCGGTAGATAACAAGTCACTCGGTCGTTTCCTTTTGGATGGTATTCCACCAGCACCACGTGGTATGCCGCAAGTTGAAGTAAACTTTGACGTTGATGCCAACGGTATTCTTACCGTTAAAGCGAAAGAAAAGACCAGCGGTAAAGAGCAGTCAATTCGTATTGAAGGTTCAACCGGCCTTTCTGATACCGATATTGAGAAGATGCGAGCAGATGCACAAACTCATTCGGAAGAAGATGCAAAACGTAAAGGACTTGTAGAAGCGCGCAATCTTGCCGATCAGTTGGTCTACACTGCAGAGAAATCTCTTAAAGATGCTGGTGACAAAGTCAATGAAGATATCAAAAAAGAAGTAACTGAAAAAATAGATGCTGTAAAGAAGGCACAACCGAGTGAAGATATTGACGCACTCAAAACAGCAACTGAAGCACTTTCCGCAGCACTTTCGAAAATAGGTGAAGCGATGATGAAAAATCAGCAATCGGCAAGTGATGCCAAGAAAGATGATGGTACTAACAGTAAAGAAACGTCTACAACGGATGCTGAGTTTAAAGAGACATCAGAAAAGAAAGATGATTCGAAAGAATCGGATACCTCAGAACCTCCAAAAAAATAAAAATAAATATCGTATGAAAATACCCGCTGGCACCATAAATGCTGGCGGGTATTTCGTATTTAAATAATGAGGTGTATAGTAGCCAAATCATGACAAAAGATTATTATGCCGTACTTGGAATTGACCGCAAGGCAACCAAAGATGATATTAAGAAAGCATTTAGAAAACTCGCACAAAAACATCATCCAGACAAGGGTGGTAATGAAACAAAATTTAAAGAGATTACCGAAGCATATGCTATCCTCTCTGACGAAAAAAAGCGTCGTGAGTATGATTCGTACGGACGGACATTTGCAGGAAATGGACAATCGCAAGGGGGTTTTGATTTTAATAATTTTGCAAGAGCACAAGGTGGTGGACAATATGGCGAATTTGATTTCTCAGATATTTTTCAAGGATTTGGGGATATCTTTGGAGGTAGACAACAAGCACGCGCGCAGCGCGGGAGAGATATTTCAATTGATATTGAAGTTACATTTAAAGAGGCCGTACTTGGCACAAAACGATCGGTACTAATTGCGAAAATTGGTACT
>QIHV01000038.1 GCA_003229135.1 Candidatus Kaiserbacteria bacterium
CCCAAAATTATAAGCGCACCTATTATCGTCCACAATAACATCATACGTACTTTTTCTATTTCGGCCGGTTTCCCTTGTGCTATAACAAATTTAAAACCAGTATAAATAAGCATAAGTATTACGACTATTGTGCCAATCTCCACCAGGAAACCTAGAATATCTGTCAATAAATTACTTAATGAACTGACTTTAAGTGGATTACAGAGCCCTTTACAGGAAGCAGCTGATGCAGTTTGTGTGGAATTAATAATATTATTACCAGTTGAAACCGACCCCACACCTGCAGCAAATGCTGTGTTAACGTGCATTGGGAACAGTATAAATACTGAAAGTGCTAAAATTGGAAAAATGTATTTCATTGTAGGGCTGCGATAATTAATTGTTTGGTTTCGATAAGTGCTTGTGAGATGGATAAACGTCCGATAATTATATTTTGAATCAAACTGGAAAATATTTTATCTGTTGTTACTGATGACGGGGACAACCACGCATGTGACATTATCGCACTTGTGTATGCGACACTCTTAATTGGATTTTGTGGCGAAATTGCAAGTAGTGAGCGCAGAGATGGTGCAAAGCCAACTTTATTAATAATAATCTTTTCGTTTGCAATACTGGACAGTGCGGAAGCGGTGCGCAACGCACCCTTTGCATTTTTACTACCACGAGGAATTATAAGTGCATACACACGCGCATAAACTGTCTTAAACCGTGCAGTTGCCAATTGCGGCATTAAAGCTACACCAAATGACAAATTTGGATTTGCTTGTGTAATAAAATTTGCCTCGGATGCATAGCCCGGATAAAGTGCTAAATTCCCAGCAAGAAATTCTTGTCGTGAATTTGGTAATGTCCTATTCCACGTATAAGAAACTTTTGTTGGGTCGGCAAACTCTGTATAAAAACGAAGTACTGATACCCCAGGTGAAATGATACTCCCCTTCACACCGCCGGAACCATTACCTATACCAAGTGATACAGTATACCCGCCTCGCTCACTACGTGTTACAAGTGGCACACCAGCCTGTAAAAATAATGTTGAGAGTATGCCCTGTGCATCGTGGACATTGTTGTAAGCTCCGAAAGCAACTAGCGCGCGTGAAATATTTTTAGAATTAGTGATTTGTGCGATACGTGGTACAAGACCTGAAAAGGCATCCCATGTGGACGGTGGGTCGACAATACCAGCAGAAGAAAGCATTGTCCGATTGTAATAAAGTACCATGGGGTCTATAGCAATAGGAATTCCAAGCACACCGTTAGGTCCCAAGTAAATGTGTGCGGCATCGGCAAATGTATCCAAGAAGTTGCGTTTTGGTAGTGCCGTATATGGTATAGGGATGATCTCTTTATTTAGTGATGTGAGCTCATTTTGTGATACTAAAATAAGGTCCGGACCTTGTCCTGATGCGATTGCTTTAGACAAGTCGGTTTCAAATGTTGCCTGAGGTTTACTGATATACGATACCCCCTTCAACTGTTGATTTTGTCGCTTAATGGTATCCAACGCTTCATTCATCTGCACGCTTGGTAGCACACCCCAAACGACAACATTTCCAATGAGGTCTTTACTTTTTGAGGAGCCCGAATATGTTGAAAATATAAAAATGCCACCAAGTGCAAGTACGCCAAATACTGCTAAAAATATTGCTTGAAATGTCGAGATATTTTTCATGGTGCCGATAATACAAAACTGTAATGGTGTGGTGCCGGAGCAATATCTTTTACTTTATGAAAACCAGCATTTAAAAACATTTCTTGTGCAGCATGCTCTGAAACTATCATCTCAGGTGTGGGACCAATACCACCATAAGCACCAGCCCAATCTACAACCAGTAAAATACCACCAGATTTAAGGGTGCGCTTAATTTCCTCTATGGCAACCTTGCGGTCATCAAGCTGAAAGAGTGTATTTGATAGTATTGCGGCATCAAGTACTTTTTCACGTAATTTGGTACCGAATTGTTTTTCAAAATTACCACATACAGTTTCAATATTATTGAGTTTATTATCCTTAGCGAGATTGTGTATGTGCTTCAGGATATCTTCCTGTACATCAATAGCATATACACGCCCTTCACCACCTACCAAAGATGCTGCGGCAATAGTGTAGTGCCCCGATCCGGCGCCAAAGTCACCGACTTTCATACCAATGCGTAATCCCATTTGTTGTATGGTTGTTTTTGGGTCAATGAAATTCATATATAAAGTATACCAAGTTGTGAGATATGTGCGCACACGTAATCAACAAGGTAAAAATTTACAACTACAATGCAACCATCGAAGCAATACTGTCACCCGTACGCATTTTCATAATACGCACCCCTTGTGTTGCGCGTGAGAGTGCTGGTACTTCGGCAGCTCCAGTACGAATGACTTGTCCTTTTTTGGAAACAACCACAATCTCTTGTTCACTAAGGTTATCAGGTAGCACTTTCGCACCAATAATTTCGCCAGTTTTTGTTGTAACTTCCGCGGTCTTTATACCTGAACCCCCTCGACCCTGTACTTTATACTCTCGCATCATTGTACGTTTACCATAACCCTTACTCATAATTACAAGAAGTGAGGCGTTTTTAGCACCTGATTTGATAACTTCAGCTGAGACAATATGGTCACCTTTTTTAACTTTCATACCACGCACACCACCGGCTGTACGTCCCATTTCACGTACATCGGCCGCCTTAAAACGTATGGATTGTCCTTTTGAAGAAACTACTGAAACCGTATCCTCCTCACCGGCAAGTGCCGCGCACACAAGACGGTCGTTGCCTTTAAGTGAAATTGCAATAATGCCTGAGCGACGTACATCGGCAAGACTTTTCGCGGCGATACGTTTTGTTACCCCTTCAAATGTTACAAAAACAATTGAAAGAGCATTTCGTATTGTACCTTTCTGTACCGGTAAAATAGAAGTGACTTTTTCATCGGCAGAGAGTGGGAGAAAGTTCATTATACTTTTACCTTTTGTTGCACGGCGACCTTCAGGCAAATCATACATTTTTAATTGATATGCTTTTCCACGATCAGTAAAGAAAAGCAGGTCGGAGTGTGCCGATGCTACAAGAAAGTGTGTTACCACATCTTCCTCTTTTGTCGCAATATCAATAACGCCGACACCTCCGCGTTTTTGCTTCTTGTACTCGTCCGGATTGGTACGCTTAACGTAGCCGCCTTGAGTTAGTACAAGTACGAATTCTGAATCAGGAACCAAATCTTCCAGTGAAATATTTTTTACACCACCTTTTATAATTTTTGTGCGACGATCATCTCCATACTTTTTACTAACTTCAACGAGCTCCTTTTTTACTACAATAAAAATGTTCTTTTCTGAAGAAAGAATATCTTTCAAGGTCTTAATCAGTTTCTGAAGCTCAGTAAGTTCATTTTCAATCTTTTTACGTTCCAGTCCCGCAAGTGTCTGTAAACGCATAGCAAGTATTGCAACTGTCTGCCGTTGGGAGAACTTGAATTTCTTTTGTAGTGCCAGTGATGCACTCGGCACATCCACTGATTTTTTAATAATGGCAATGACTTCATCTATATGATCAAGTGCCTTGGAAAGTCCAAGCAAAATATGTTCTCGTTCTTGTGCCTTACGCAATTCAAATTCAGTACGGAGACGTACTACCGTTTGACGATGCAAAATAAAATTCTCCAACATACCTTTCAGAGAAAGTGTTTGCGGAACACCGTCAACCAACGCCAACACATTGTAGTGGAAAGTACTTTCAAGCTCGGTATGCTTATAAATTGTATTCAAAACAGCCTGTGGATATGCTGTACCTTTCAACTCCACAACAATACGAATATCACTTGTTGATTCATCACGCAAATCCCTAATCCCTTCTATTTTTTTATTATGTACAAGGTCGGCTATGCGTGTGATTAGTTCAGCTTTGTTCACACGATACGGAATTGAAGAAATAATAATGGACGCACCTTTGTCCCCATCAATTATTTCCGCTTCACCACGTACAACCACACCACCCCTGCCATTAGCGTAAGCGTGCTTAATATCTTCTTGATTAAATGCAACTCCTCCCAAAGGAAAATCCGGACCCTTTACAAATTTAAGCAGATCATCCGTACTTGCCTGTGGGTTATCTATTAAATGAATGGTTGCATCAACCACCTCACGTAGATTATGCGGTGGTATATTCGTTGCCATACCAACAGCGATACCTAACGTACCGTTCAAAAGTAAATTCGGAAGTGCGGCTGGCAAAACCTTTGGTTCTTGTCGTGTAGCATCATAGTTTGGATTCCATGCGATCGTATCTTTCTCGATATCACGCAAAAGCTCCTCACCAATACGTGACATTTTTGCCTCGGTATAACGCATAGCTGCTGGTGAGTCACCATCAATTGAACCAAAGTTACCCTGTCCTAGCACAAGCGGATAACGATATGAAAACGTTTGTGCCATTTTTGCCATAGCGTCATATACCGAGGAGTCGCCGTGTGGGTGATATTTACCAAGCACATCACCTACCACAGCTGCCGATTTACGAAACTTTGCCGATGGAGATAGTCCGAGATCACGCATAGCGAAAAGAATACGGCGATGTACCGGTTTTAGACCATCACGCACATCTGGAAGTGCACGCGTTGTGATAACCGACATCGCATAATCAACGTACGATGAACGCATCTCAGATGTAATATTTTGGTCAATAATTCGTACATCCGCAGTTACGGGCGTGCTTCCATCATGCTCATCCTTATTTTTTGCCATATATTAAAACGGTATTATGGTCCGCATTGGAGTCGAACTGGCAGCAAGTGTTGACGAATGACTAACATCAACAATTTGCAGTCGTGGTGTCTTATTATTTTTAGCATTTATTGCCGCATAGGCCGCTGCGCCAAGGTTCCCAGGGAGCGAGTTATTGGCTATGGTTGTTGTGGCGTGGTTTATTGCAAAATAAGCTGCCGACGAAAGTTCAGGCGCAAGCATACCGGTTGTTGTGAGTGATGTTGTAAACCACACAATCGCAACGATGCCCGCCACTCCCGCGGCAGTGCCATACGCTATGCGCTCTCGCACATGCACCGGTTTTGCTTGTAGTCGTTTAATGAAATCCATCATACGCAGGGTGTTACTACTATGATAGCACCATCTTTCTCAATTGTATCCTTCTTTTTCAAAGTTAGTTTATCAACTGTGTCATGTTTGTTCCCTCTCTCTTTTAGAAACTGCTCGAGTGATTGTGGCAGCCCCATACCGTTCCAGTGCATAGGAATAATGATACGTGGTGCGAGTGCCGTTGCAAGTTTAGCTGCTGCAGCCACGTCCAGAACACCATCTCCGCCAATCGGTATAAAAAGTACATCAATTGATTCAATTGATTCACGCGCCTCTTTAGAAAGCTCTGGATCGGAAAGTGCTCCGGCGTGCAGAAGTGTCATACCTTCTAGCTCGACTAAATATACAGTATTCACCGCTTCATCTTTTTCTTTTGGAAGTCCATAGTGACTTTTGGACAAAAATCCCTGTACCGTAACACCGGAGCGTTCGTATTCGCCAGGGCCATCAATAACAAATAATTCTTTACTGCCACCCCTCACTTCTGCTACGCCATTCATATCAGGATGATTGCGTGATACAAATACAATATCCGCACCAAAATGTACTGCTGGCAATGTCGCCCCCTTACCAATTGGGTCAAAAACCAGTGTAAGATCACCGAATGTTACTTTAAAACATTGCCCTCCATAATGTGTGATAACCATATATAACAGTAATTTTATCACATATAAGATCCAAATAATAGTATGGTGATTTATCAAATTACATTATGAAGTACAGATGGTCCTATTCGAATATGATAAAAACCGGAATAATAAATATGTTATTCTGTACAAACATTCTATTTTTTGTTATTCTCCACATGTACTTTGATGGCGGTATTTATTAGAAGCCGCGAGTGGACTAACCCTGAAGCTTATGGGAGATACTTCAGTATTCACCGCAAACCCACCATCATATTTACTGCAAATGACAGAAGAAAAACAACTAATTTTTACAGGTGCTAATATTGATTCGACAAGTCCAATGGCACGATTTGCCGAACAAATTGCCACACCGCCGCGAGAAGAAGATTTAATAGAAGGAACTATTATTGCGCTTGGACGCGGGCGAGTTTATATTGATTTACCGCCATTTGGTACCGGGCTTATTTATGGTCGTGAATACTTAAATGCCGCCGATGTACTTCGTAAGGCAAATATCGGAGACACCATTACTGCAAAAGTTATAGAGCTATCCGGTTACGAGGGGTACATTGAGTTATCTCTTAAAGAGGCGCGCCAAGCGGCTATTTGGGGAGAAGCCGAGCAGGCGATTGTTTCTGAAACTGTGTACACACTCCCTGTTGAGGAAGCTAATAAAGGAGGACTTATAATCTCATGGCAGGGTATTCAAGGATTCTTACCGGCTAGTCAGCTTTCCAAAGAACATTATCCTCGTGTTTCTGATGGTGATAAAGATAAAATTCTTATTGAACTTCAACAGTTGGTTGGTAAAACATTCTCCGTACGTATTATTACCGCCGACCCTAAAGAGGGAAAACTTATTTTTTCTGAACGGAGTGGTTCCGAAGACGAAGAAAAAGCATCTCTTGTTGATAAATACCAAGTTGGAGATGTGCTTGAAGGTGAAGTAACAGGTATTGTTGATTTTGGTGTATTTATAAAGATTGAATCTGGTCTTGAGGGGTTGGTACATATTAGTGAACTGGATTGGGGTCTTGTGGAAGACCCGCATATCTTATGTAAGGTTGGTGAAACTGTAAAAGTCAAAGTGATAGAGATCAAAGATGGAAAAGTTTCTCTCTCAATTAAAGCTCTTAAAGAAAATCCATGGCATACTGTAGGTGAACGTCATAAAAAAGGTGTAGAGGTTTCTGGAGTTATTATAAAATACAACAAACATGGTGCTCTTGCTTCAATTGAAGAAGGTGTTGCTGGGTTGGTGCATATAAGTGAATTTGAAAGCCCACAAGCACTGCGCGACACATTGGAGCTTGGCAAAACCTACCCATTCAAAATTAGTCTTTTTGAACCGCAGGAACAACGTATGACTCTTACATATATCGACAATAAGAAAAAATAAGTATTCGGATTATATAATTAACAAACACCACTTGGCATTTTTATTGCCAAGTGGTGTTTGCCTCTTGCATTGCTTTTTCAATTCCTTTATCAAGGAATAAATTTACCACGGTGGCAGCTTTTTTAAGTGCTTTTTTTAAAGGGGGGATTTCCTTTGGTGAAAACTTACCGATAATATATTTTATTACTTTCCCATCACCTGACGGCTTTTTCAATTTTCCTTTTGCAGTTGACGATGAGACTCCGATTTTGATTTGTACAAAATTTTTAGTCTTGATGGCTCGCATAACGCTTTCGACACCCTTGTGTCCGCCAGAACCGTGCCCAAACGTCATTTTAATAGTACCGAGTGGCATATCAAGGTCATCACGTATTATTACAAGCTTTTCAGCTGCTTTTCTTGATTTCACAAGTGTTAAAACCGACCTTCCCGAAAGGTTCATCATAGTTTCCGGAAGAACAAGCATGGTTTTAACACCACCAATACTACCAGTTGTTACTAGCGCACATGCTGATTTTTTAAAAAGAAACCCATCAAAATTATTTTGTTTTGCTACAAGCTCCACTGCCATACGTCCCGCGTTGTGTCGTGTTTTGGCATATGCGGCACCCGGGTTTCCCAAACCAACAATGACAACTACCATATGTGCTAGTGTAGCACGAGCCACGCGTGCTCGCGTCTGCATTAATTTTTTATAAAAAATTGACGCAGACGCAACAAGGCATACAATAGAGTAATAATGCAAAAGACAGCGAGCATCACCAGAGAAATTGTTACGTTTATATTACTTGTGGTGATTGTGGTTGTGCCAATTCGTTTGTTTGTCGCACAACCGTTTGTAGTTGATGGAGAATCGATGTTTCCTACATTTCAGAATGGTAACTATCTTATTGTTGATGAGTTAACCTATGACTTCAGTAAGCCAAAACGCGGTGATGTCATTGTTTTTCGTTATCCAGGTGACCCATCGATTTTTTACATAAAGAGAATTATCGGCCTTCCTAATGAAACGGTTACTATTAAAAATGGATTGACAACTATTACTGAGCCGGACGGTGCTTCACGCACGCTAAAAGAGCCTTATATTTCTGCTGAAGATATGAGTTATAACTCTTCAATTACTCTTGGACCAACTCAATACTTTATGATGGGCGACAACAGACCAAGAAGTTCTGATTCACGTGTGTGGGGTCCACTGCCGGCAAAGGATATCATTGGACGTGTGTTCCTGCGTCTATATCCACCCACAGAATTTGGTATATTACCGGGCGTACATCCATACACGCCGATATCGACATCTACTCTGCCATGAGCGCACTTGCTACAGTTCGTCCAGAAGAGGTTTTACGTCGCGCGTATGCCATTGGTAATTACTACGGCTTCGCACCGTTTCCAACACTGGCACAGGCGGCAAAAGATAACCGCCCCAAGAGACAACCTTATCCAACCGAACTTAACTTATGTGAGTTGGACCCAATGGCAAAAATAGTAACTACCTTTTTAAAGCAAGTACGCGATGCAGGCCTTACTCCATCAATACAGCAGCCACTTTTTGTATGGCACACCAACGTAACGTCTGGACGTCCAGCCCCTAAACAAGTCATTGTACAATTCCACGCTATTGGCGCTCCACACGCTATTGCAGATGCTGTGCTTATGCGCGCAACACACGCCTTTGCCACACATCTTCTAAAAATTGACCTGACTCTTCATCTAAATAGTGTTGGGGACCGAGAGACACGTGCACGTTTTGCACGTGAACTTGGTCACTATTTCCATCGCAATGAAGATGTTCTTCCTCCCGACTGTATCGAATGTGCTAAACACGACATCTTTGAAGCTACAGAAGCGCTTATTACCCATGCTTGTACTGATGAACTACCTTCTTCTACCGACCACCTCTCAGAAGTTAGTCGTAAACACTTTGAAAATGTTTTGGAATTTCTCGAAGAAACTGATACACCATATATTCTCACCCCAAAACTCATATCACGCGCTAATGCGTGGGCAGAGACCTGTTTTGAACTGCGTGCAGGTGATGAGCGCGTTGTATGGGGGTCTCGTTATTATGATATAACCGCACCATTCTTTGAAACTGCACTACCAAGTGTTACTGCCATTGTACGTCTTTCAACTTATCGTGGCCCTGTATCAAATGTTCGTGCACCAAAAAAGCCGAAGATAATTTTCCTTCACATAGGTGATGAGGCAAAACGTGCTGGTATGCGTCTCGCCGAAGACATGTGCCACGCACACCTGCCTCTATCACAAATGATTGGCGTCGAATCTCTT
>QIHV01000070.1 GCA_003229135.1 Candidatus Kaiserbacteria bacterium
TGCACATCAAATGGACCCATAAACATTTCATAGAGACGCAGTGTGTCGGCACCATATTTTGCAATAATACCGTCCGGATTAACAATATTTCCAAATGACTTGCTCATTTTACGACCATCTTGCGCAAGTATCATTCCTTGATGCCGCAGTTTTTTAAACGGCTCATTAAATGATGTGTAATTAAATTCGTGTAGGGCTTTGACAAGGAAACGAGAATAGAGAAGGTGCAGCACAGAGTGTTCCGCTCCACCAACATAAAGATCGACAGGTAGCCATTCCCCTATTTTTTCCCGTGCCGCAAAAACATGTGTATTATGTGGGTCCGTAAAGCGCAAATAGTACCAGCTTGAACAAACGAACGTATCCATCGTGTCTGACTCACGACGTGCGAAGTTTCCACAGGTTGGGCATTTTACTTTATGAAATGATTTCGAACGTGTGAGCGGTGATTCACCTGTTGGTATGAAATCCACATCTTCAGGGAGTAGAACTGGCAGGTCTTTCTGTGGCACGGGAACAGCGCCACACTGTTTACAATAGATAATTGGAATTGGTGCTCCCCAGTAGCGCTGGCGCGACACTAGCCAGTCGCGCAGTCGATAGGTTGTTACCATTTTTCCACCAACAAACTCAGTGATGGTACATTTTGCTACGTCACTTTCTTCACCAGTAAATTCTCCTGAGTTTATGAGTGTGCCGGTACCAGTGTAACACTCGCTGGTACCTGTAATAACTTTACGCGACGGCAGACCAAATTTCTGTGCAAATTCAAAATCACGCTCGTCGTGTGCCGGTACCGCCATTATCGCACCTGTGCCATAGGAACCAAGCACATAGTCAGCGATATAAATTGGTATCTCTTTTTTTGTCGCTGGATTTTTTTCAATGCCAGTCTTTTCTTTACATTCTATACTGCGCTCAAGTTCTGTTTTGTGGCGCGCTTCCTCCACATACTCGTGCACTGCATCGGCATTTTTAGTATCTGCAACGAGTGTTTCAACAAGTGGATGTTCTGGAGCGAGTACAAGGTAGGTAGCACCAAAAAGAGTATCGGGGCGTGTCGTAAAAACTTTTATCTTCTCGCCACTTCCTACAATAGCAAAATCTATTTCTGCACCATCACTTTTACCAATCCAATTTTTCTGAGCCGCTTTGGTAGACTCCGGCCAATCAATATCGTTAAGTCCTTCCAATAATTCATCAGCATAGTGTGTTGTTTTAAAAAACCACTGCTCCAGGTCTTTCTGTTCAACCAGGGTGCCGCACCGCTCACACGCGCCATCTACAACTTGTTCATTTGCAAGCACTGTTTGATCTTTGGGACACCAGTTTACTTTCGCTTTTGCGCGATACGCAAGTCCGTGTTTGTAGAGAAGTAAGAAAAACCACTGTGTCCAACGATAGTATTCTGGTGTGTGTGTTCCAATCTCACGACTCCAATCATAGGAAAGTCCGAGCGCCTTAATTTGCCTACGAAAGTTTTTAATAGCTTCATCTGTACTTTTTTGCGGAGGAGTTTTAGTTTTGATAGCATAATTTTCCGCTGGCAAACCAAAAGCGTCCCACCCCATAGGATGTAATACCTCTTTCCCGTTCATACGCTCAAAACGCGCTATGATGTCAGTCGCTGTGTAGCCCTCAATATGTCCGATATGGAGTCCGGCACCAGATGGGTACGGAAACATATCAAGTATGTATTCTTTCGGTTTGGTGGAATTGTCATTGGTCTTGTAGAGATCTTGCGTATCCCACTTATCCTGCCATTTCTTTTCAATTAATTTATGATTATATTTCGATACCATAGATAGCAGGTTTTTAGCGCTCGTCTTTAAAACGACGCATACCGAGATAAATAAGAACACCAAGTGCGATACCTGAAATTACCAGACGTAACCACACTTCCGCGCTTCCCCAGTACTGCGTAGAACCGATTATAAGTGCAAGTACGCCGCCATAAGACAAGCCGGAAGATACAATGGAAGCTCCGATAGGCACGACACCAATAACCAAAGAGATAATGCCTAGCACCATTAGAAGAACAAATGAATATAAATGTGCTCGACTGGATGCGGCATCATATTGTACCTGACATTTCGTATAGTAATTACAATACCCTGTATTTTCTTTTATAATGCCAGTGTTTGATGTACTTGGAAGTGGTGGTATTTTTGTCCACACACCATTTTGTGCATCACACGTAGCGGCGGTATGTGCCTGTGTTACCGGTTGTGGACAATATTCACTATATTTTGGTGTTGGAATCACTATTTGCACAACAACAAAGAAAAATATATTAAGTACTATAACGATACCTATCAATAGCGCCCAACGAACAAATTTTGGGTGTTTTGGTGTCGGTATTGTGGTGGAATTTGAAGAAGGATTTTCCATATAATATTAAAGTATAACCCACACTGAGAAAGTGGGCACGCCCGGATACTTTGGCGAGAGTTGTGAAGTGCAAAGCCAACTCTAAATCTTGCTTGGTGGTGGAAGTGTTACGTATTCTTAACTATGTAAAAATACCATTACGTCACCGTCTTGAACGATATACTCTTTTCCTTCGGTACGTATTAGCGCTTGCTCACGAGCAATACTCCACGAGCCGGCGGCGAGCAATTTATCCCATGAAACCACTTCCGCACGAATAAATTTATCACGAAAGTCACAATGTATGGCGGCGCCCGCCACAGGTGCCGTAGCTCCGCTAGGCACCGTCCATGCACGACTTTCATCTATACCAGTCGTAAAAAATGTTATTAAGCCGAGTGTATCGTATGCGTTGCGTATCAAATCAGCAAGCCCATCTACTTGTACACCAAGTTCCTGTCGAAACATTGACTTGTCCTCCTCCGCGACATCATTCAAGTCTTGCTCCGTCGCCGCATCAACGTGTACATAGTGCGAACCGAGTGACTCTATTAGTGCATATGTTTGTTCCGCGCGACCATCTGATACTTCAGACAGGTTGTGCCCTCCCGTTTTACCATTAAGACAATATAAAATTGGTTTTAATGTAAGTAGATTTAGGTGCTTTACAACACGCAATTGGTCATCTGTAAGGTCTACGGAGATTGCAAGTTTCCCGAGAGAGAGTGCCTGCTCTATTTTTATCAATGCGGCATCCTCTGTTTGTGCATCTTTCACGCCAGCACGAATATCACGTATCAGTTTCTCACGACGTTTTGACACTTGTTCACGGTCTGCAAGTGTAAGTTCCAGATTAATAACTTCAATATCAGATACGGGATTGACTTCACCATACACGTGAGTAATATCCGGATCGTCAAAAAAACGTACCATTTCAAGCAATGCGTCTACTTCGCGAATGTGTGATAGAAATTGGTTACCAAGTCCCTCACCTTCCGCCGCACCTTTGACCAAACCGGCAATGTCAACGAATTCAATTGCTGCGGGAACGCTTTTTTTACTTTTGGAAATACTTGCAAGTTTATCAAGCCGCTCATCAGGTACACCGACAACACCAACAGTGGGGTCGATAGTACAAAACGGATAGTTTTCTACCGGAACACCCGCCTTTGTAAGTGCATTAAATAGTGTTGATTTTCCTACATTAGGAAGCCCGACGATACCGATTCCTAGCATTTTACACTTAACTATATTTAGTTGATTGCTCACGTACCAAAAAGCGCACATAACCAAAGAGGGCTGCAATAATGGCAATATTTATTATAAATCCTATGACCGCTGCGCCAAAATTTGAAACTGGTATATATCCTAAATTAATACCGAAAAGATACCACCAACCGGTAAACGCCGTCGCTGAGCCCGCCCAAAACGGTATGTGCCCATAAAAACGTAGCCACGATGCAAAGATGAGTGTAAGTACAATAAGCATCTCAAACCAGTATGAAATTGTAAGTGAAAGTGTCGGAGCGCCGGGTAGTGCAAATAATACAAACCCGAGCGCTATATCTGTAAGAAGAACCAGTATTAATGCAAAACGTAGTGAAAAGAATAGTGTAACCAAGTGCGAGCGTTCACCATCATCAATACGCCCATCTGAAAGTGCGCGAAAGTATTGCCATTCGGCAACTGTGATGCTTCCAGCCCCAACAAGAGTTGCCGCAAGGTGCGTGAGTGCCAATATTACAATACTTGAAGCGAGTAATGAGACCATCATGGCTGTACCAAAGTCGAGAGCTCTTCACGATATTTCTTCATAACTTCCATAGTTGCCTTCATTTGAGGTTCGCCGCCTTTTGTACGGCGCTCGATTTCTTTACCAATTTTTTTGAAAAGTTCCGGATTCTTTTCGACCATTGAGAGCATTTGGTCACGTTGTGCTTGGGGCACATCCTTCATTTTGAACTTCGCATATTGGCGCAACATAAAACCTTGTACTGACATACCTGTATTTTAGCACGAGAACGTACTTGCGACACTACTCATCATATTTATTATAAACTCATATTATGTGGTGTTGTATAACCACCTAATTTTATATATTATCTACCCTCCGGCAGTTATCGGTGCCACTGGCGGCAGTCCGAAAGTAGCAAGAGCGATGTTAAGAATACCGTATACGCCAAAGATAATAACAAGCCCAATAAGACCCCATAAAATTGCGCGTTGCGCATCTGCACGTTTAGTATCATCTCCAGCATTTTTTATAAAAAGAAATATACCCCACAAAAATACAACAAAAGCGGCGGCGGAGATAAGTACAATAAGTGGATTTATTATCTGTATAATAATATTATTTAAAAAATGATTGAAGCTACTCATTGATATAAGTATAACAGAAACACTGTGCAATCCTGAAAGGATTGCACAGTGTTTCTCGCTCGGGAAAGTGTATTAGTCAATACTGGTGTGACACCCAAGTTTAACCACCGATCTTTACACCTGAAGATACCTGTCCGGGACCACTACCGCCACCAAGACTAACCGAACCGGTAAGTATGTGTACCAAGCCCCATACGGATACCATCACGAAGAAACCAACAAGTCCGTAGAGCATAAGTTTTTTTCCTTTACCTTTTTTCTCTTCGTCATTGGCACCTAGAATGAATACTGAGAACACTCCCCAGACAAAAACGATGAAAGC
Organism: Candidatus Kaiserbacteria bacterium; assembly: GCA_003229135.1. Classification (GTDB taxonomy): domain Bacteria; phylum Patescibacteriota; class Minisyncoccia; order Phycocordibacterales; family Phycocordibacteraceae; genus C7867-001. Next base: position 5,072 of record QIHV01000070.1, read on the forward strand.
GACGGCAAAGAGAACCTGCACGAGAACATTATTAATTATACCAATAATAAATTGTCCGACATCAGTAATATTATTAATGGAAGTTGCTGCCATAGCAAAAAATGGAAGTGCGAAAATTGCGAGAACTGCGAGTGTTGTAATGCTTTTTTTCATAAGATATGCAAGATTTATAATGCCCCGAGCGATTAATCAGAGCTATAAGTATTGTACTATTTCTCCATAAGAGGTCAATCATATTTGTCCTTTTTGTGGATAAGTATATTAACTGTAAACGGTGCGTTTTGTGATGCTGAATGGTATAGTCGCCAATATGAAAGAGGTTAAACAGATTGGTGCTGACGTACTTAGAAAAACCGCAAAACCAGTGCCGAGAGGTCTTTTTGGTACATCAGAGTTGACATCTATAATCTCCGATATGACAGAGACACTTGATAATGAGCCCGATGGCGTTGCACTTGCTGCACCGCAAATCGGACTGTCGTGGCGCTTATTTATCGTACGTTATGATCGTATTGCCGCACCAAAGAATACAGAGCTTATAAATAATCCTGAAATCGGTGTGTACATAAATCCCAAAATACTCAAAACTTCACGCAAACGTGAAGATATGGAAGAGGGTTGTTTATCAGTACGTAATATTTATGGACAAACTATTCGTTACAAAAGAACAACGGTAGAGGCACAGCACGAAAATGGCACATATTTTTCCCGTGGTGGTGGTGGCATTTTGGCACAAATATTTCAGCATGAAATAAACCATCTTGATGGCATATTATTTGTTGACCACGCAACACATATATATAAAATTGATACTACAGACAAACGCACTACTTATGGCACCACTCACACTTCCTAAATTTGCATTTTTTGGTACTCCCGGAGTTGCATATAATACATTGGAACTTCTTGCTGCTTGTGGCACAGTTCCAGCACTGGTAGTTACCAATCCACCAGCACCAAAAGGGCGCGGATTAGCATTGGTATCGTCTGAAGTATCTTCCTGGGCGTACGCGCACTCTTTGCCAACACTAACTCCAAATAGTTTTAATAATGAAATAAATGAAAAAATCAGATCATATGGATGTGATTTTGCTATTGTTGTGGCATATGGAAAAATTTTTCCAATTGAACTTATTTCTTTATTTCCAAAAGGTGTTATTAATGTTCACTATTCACTTTTGCCAAAATATCGCGGGGCATCTCCTGTTGAGACAGCTCTTAAAAATGGTGACGCCTTCACTGGGGTTTCAATTCAACGTATGGTACGAGCGCTTGATGCCGGTGATGTGCTTATTTCACGTAAGGTATCAATAAATCCGTTGGAGACTGTGCGCGAATTGCGTCCACGGCTTATTGCTGTTGGCGTCGATTTACTTTCGGAAATATTACCTGATTTTGTTACCGGAAAATGTATCGGTACACCACAAGAAGAGTCTGAAGTTACCTTTGCACCAAAAATAAAGAAAGACAACGGATGTCTATCGCTTACCGGCAATTCCACCATTAATTGGAATACCTATCGTGCATACATTGAAGGACCGGGCACATTCTTTTTTGCTACTCGTGGTGAGAAGCGAATTCGTGTAAAAATTATAGCGGCGACATATACAAATAAAATATTTGTACCCACGCGAGTTGTACCGGAAGGTAAAAGTGAGCAATCGTACAATGAACTCACACAAGCACAGTGGGTAATATGCTAATGAAAACTTTCGTATCTATTGATGGCGGCGCCCGAAACGCAAAAGTGATTTGAGCGTTCCGCCGCCCCTGCGCAGCAAACGCATTGTACGTCCGCGTTTTGTACGTACTGCACGCACAAGGTTGTCACGCACACTGTCCATAGCACTATCAATTGTTTCTCCATACGAATCGGTATGGTGTTTTTTGCCATCAACTGTTAAGTGCCCCGTTACGTGGAAAATACGTCCTGATTGTTGTTTGATTTCTCGCGTTACTTCAAGAGACAGCAGTGCACGCTCTGAACTACTTGCAAGTACACGGTCGAGTGACCCAAACCGCTTATCAACCAACGCTCGCGCCTGACTGAGAAGATCTTCGTGGGTTGCCTTAAAGGTAGTATGCATATATATACGTTATTATAGAGTACTAATACTTATCATTTTAGACCGTGAATGGTGTCCTGTCAGTATGCGTACTTGTGTTAGCGTTACGCCCAATCTTTTCGCCACTATTTCACGTACGCGCGTATTGGCACGGTTTCCCGAAGCTTTTTCACGAACCGAAATATACAGTATTTCACTATCTTTTTCTTCAATTCGCTCCTTGTGAGCTCCCGGTGTAACAATAACTTTTAAATACATAAATCTATAAACGAGGTAGTACAAGTGATATATGCTCCAAAATCATACGAACAGGAGCCGCACGGTCATACATATGTCCACGTAATGTTTCTATATCTGAAAGCGCGGCGCGAAGTACTTTGCACTTTGCACCATTTTTTTCCACTTTATACTTACTATAAATGGCACGCTCTATACCGTCCATAAGCTCTAACGCACTGTCGCGCAAAGTGCGACGCGTGTCTTCATCCTTACCATTTGTAAGTTTTCTAATAATTGTTGTACGTGTTTCCATAGAGGCTGATAAAAATTCATGTGTTTCTTGTGATATTTTTAGCGTAGCGTTACCGTTCCTTACATTGTCCGGTAGTGGTATCACACGTGAGAGCACTGTTGGGAGAAGTGTGGCAATGTGCGGCACTACAAGCACAATAACAGTGCCGCTTGGCGGCTCTTCAAGTAGTTTGAGAAGTGCATTTTGTGCTTCACGATAGACACGCCCCACTACTAACACGAGAGCTTTTGTGTCTCCCGTAATCGGTGTAAGTATGGCTATGCTACCAAGAGCTCGCACATCTTCTACCGAAAGTAGTCCGTATTTCCGTACAATCAAATCCGGGTTTGCGCGTGGTGATAGCCCATAAGTATGTTCAAGAAAATTAGTTATACGCGAAAGACTTGCGTCTCCCCTCCCTTCAACGATATAGGTATGGTGTTCCATAGCAATAGCATACTGGAACTTATTTCAAAAGTCATTCCCACTACGTTATTATGTTTATATGAGTAATTCATATAAACATAATGCTTTAAAAAATACTTATGTACTTATGCGCCACGGTACCAGTTTGGCAAATGATGAGGGTATTATATTAAGTGACCCCAAAAAAGGCGTGAGTGGTTATGGGCTCTCAGCAACTGGCAAAGAAGAGGCTCGACGGTCAGCGCAAAAAGCAAAAGAAGCAGGTATGCTTGATGCCTCGGTTATCATATGGTCTTCGGACTTTGCTCGTGCACGAGAAACAGCGGAAATCACCGCGCAAGTGCTTGGAGCGAAACCTATAACACTTACACAAACACTTCGTGAACGATTTTTTGGCGATTGGGATGGTAAAGAAAATAGTAATTATGAAAAGATATGGCACGATGATGCGCAAGATACCGATCACACAGCTTCCGGAGTAGAGAGCGTAAAGAGTGTACTCAATCGTGTCGTCGCGCTAATCGAGGAATTGGAGCAAACTTACACCAACAAAACTATTTTACTCGTCTCGCACGGTGATACACTACAAATACTACAAACGGCTTTTGCAAACGTGCCTCTATCTGAACATCGCCCACCTCAACATCTGCACACCGCTGAAATCCGTTTATTATGACGTGGTCGGGCCGCCGGGAATCGAACCCGGTCTATACGCACCCGAAGCGTATGTACTACCGGTATACTACGGCCCGAATGGAGGAGACATGCACAATGGTCTAGTTGTGTATGTACTCCGGAATGAGTGGACGTATATAATGTGTGGATTAAAGCTGACTTTCATCCACTAATATTTAGTTTAGCAAGTTTAAATTAAAATGTAATTTAAAAATATTTAACTCATTTTTATATCTATAAGTGAGATTCCATCTTTTATATAAAATATAGTTTTTCGACAGAAAAAATTTAGTAGTATACTATAATCTTTACTATCAAATGATTACGTATCTGAAAGACCGCAACTTCCTTAAGTCAACCGCAACCGGGCTTGTTATGTTTATTGCAAGTATTGTAGCTGTCTTTTACTCCACAAACTACACTAATCTTGTAGCCAGTAATTCCGTTACAGATATCATTTTAAGCAATACACGAGTCTATGATGTTGATGGTATATTCGTTTACGGTGCTGTCGGACTTGTTATTTTTATTATCATAGTTATTTTATGGCGATTACGCTATCTGCCATTCTCACTCAAGAGTATAGCTTTATTTTATGCTATTCGTTCTGTTTCTGTGTCACTCACTCACATCAGTCCATATCCTTACCATGTGATACTTGATCAGTCCTATTTTATAACTTCACACTTTTTCAGGATATTCTTTACTGGCGATGATCTTTTCTTTTCAGGCCATGTCGGACTCCCTTTCTTGATGGCACTTATATTCTGGGATACTCCAATACTACGATATATCTTTTTAATTGCATCTGTTGTTCTTGCTGTTGCAGTATTGCTCGGACATCTTCACTATTCTATTGATGTTTTCTCGGCTTATTTCATTACTTTCACAATTTTTATGATAGCAAAAAAGTTTTTCAAAAGTGATTACGAACGAACAGTCTCAACCAATACAAACAAACCTGCAAAGCAATAGCATAATAACGAAGAGGCTTAATTTCTATATCATTATTTGTATTTAACTAATTTTGTGTGCATTTATTTTGCCAACTCCGAATCTATTTTCAAAATAAATACTAATCTCACGCACAGAGTGCGTGGTGGCTTGAAACGAAATCGTGCGCTCGGAGAATACGGTAATACCAGCAAAAGAAGCGGAACATTCTGCGTGCTGTATCTCGCGTGCGCGCTAAATCTGGCTATCAACCACTAGATTTTGTCCAGTTGTGCCCGCTGATTGATCAGTAGCTAAATACAGAATTGCATTTGCGACTTCTTTAGGTTCTATCAGTCTTCCAAGTAGTTTGTTTACAAGAGTTTCTTCAAGTTCCGCTTTTGGAGCA
>QIHV01000077.1 GCA_003229135.1 Candidatus Kaiserbacteria bacterium
TATCATCTTTACTTGCAGCCCGGAGAAGAAATTATACGGAGAGCCGGTGGAGTGGGAAAGTTTATGGGTTGGCAAGGTCCCACAATTACCGACTCGGGGGGTTTTCAGGTTTTTTCACTGGGTGCTGCCTATGGAAAGAACATTACAAAAATTGCGCATGGAGAAGAAGCACCGCGTGAGCACGGCATTGCCGTTTATGACGATGACGTGGCAAGTCAGCACGGACAACTTGCGGTTATTGATGACGAAGGAGTAACATTTACATCGCACATCGATGGCTCACTGCATCGCTTCACACCAGAGCGCTCGGTTGAGATACAGCACGCCCTTGGCGCGGATATTTTTTTTGCTTTTGATGAATGTACTGCTCCCACAGAAAAGAAAGAATATCAACGACAAGCGATGGAGCGTACCCACAGATGGGCACTACGTAGTTTGAAGGCACACAGGCAAAACCTTTCAGCAAACAAAACTCAAGCTATATTTGGTATTGTACAGGGCGGACGTTTTGAGGATTTGCGCGGTACAAGTGCTCGAGAAATTGCAAGTATGGAGTTTGATGGGTTCGGTATCGGTGGTTCTTTTAGCAAGGAGGATATATGTGACACGTTGCGCGCGGCGACACAAGAACTACCCGAACAAAAGCCACGACATTTTTTAGGGATTGGTGAACCAGGAGATATACTTGACGGCATCGCAAACGGAATGGATTTATTTGATTGTGTCGCGGCAACTCGTCAAGGTAGGCACGGCACCCTCTACACGCGTGGTGGGCTCATCCACCTCACTAATGAGAAATATAAAAACGACCTTACATCGCTTGACATACACACAATTGCATCTGGAACCGAGCCTTTCACACGCGCATACCTAGCGCACTTATTCCGTGCTAATGAAATGCTTGGTCCAATTATTGCGTCTATGCACAACCTTGGCTTCATCTTGTCGCTTGTGGGCGGAGCTCGTACAGCAATTATAAACGGTAATTTCGAAGCATATCGTAACGATTTTCGGCAAAGCTATTATGGCAATATTTAAATTACACACACCATTTACACCAGCCGGTGACCAGCCAACAGCTATCAAAGCTCTTTCAAAAGGGCTCTCGCAAGGGCTGCACCACCAAACACTTCTTGGTGTTACGGGTTCTGGAAAGACATATACGGTAGCAAATGTAATTGCCAATTTTGATAAGCCCACATTGGTTATGGCGCCAAACAAAACCTTGGCAGCACAGCTTGTGCAAGAGTACAGAGAGTTTTTCCCAGAGAATGCCGTACATTATTTTGTTTCTTACTATGATTACTACCAGCCAGAAGCATACATCGCACACTCCGATACTTATATAGAAAAGGAGGCGATGATAAATGCAGAAATTGACCGCTTACGCCACGCCGCGACACAGGCACTACTCACACGTCGCGATGTCATTATTGTTGCATCGGTTTCCGCTATATATGGACTTGGTTCACCGGAACAATATGAAAAAATGCATATAAAGATTGTAGTGGGTGACAAGCTATCTCGTGCCCAGTTAGTGCGCAAGCTTGTGGGGATTTATTTCACGCGTACCAATGCAGACGTGATGCCCGGGCATTTTCGTGCAATCGGTAACAGTGTGGAGGTTATGCCAGTTAACGAAAAGGTTCTATACCGCATAGTGTTTGATGAGGTCGGTCATACTAGTGTCATAGACACGCTTGATGCTGTATCTAGGGCGCGCGTTGGTACGCCAACCTCACTTTTTATATTTCCGGCAAAGCATTTTGTTACCTCGGTGGAGGAACGTGAACGTGCACTCACAAGTATCAGAACGGAACTTGATGAGCAACTCGCAAAGCTCAAGCGTGAGGGCAAGGACTTGGAAGTGGAGCGCTTGAAGCGTCGCACACTCCACGATATATCACTCATTCGTGAAATTGGTTACACAACTGGTATTGAAAACTACTCGCGCCACTTTGACGGGCGTGCTCAGGATGAGCCACCGTACACATTATTATCTTATTTTCCACACACCAAAGACGGCAGAGCTGATTTCCTGACGGTTATCGATGAATCGCACGTTACAGTTCCGCAAATTGGTGGAATGTATGCTGGTGACCGTTCACGTAAAAACGTGTTGATTGAATATGGCTTTCGACTACCGTCCGCACGTGATAACCGCCCACTTCAATTTGATGAATTTGAAGATAGAATCGGACAAGTACTCTACACAAGTGCAACGCCAGGACATTATGAGCGTGAGCACTCAATACAACCAATGGGGCAGATTGTTGAACAGGTTATTCGTCCAACAGGGCTACTTGACCCAGAGCTTTCAGTACACGGTGTGGTTGGTACTGGTGATTACGGTGGGCAGGTGGCGGATTTCATCGATGAAACACAAAAGGTGATTGCCAATAATGGTCGTATACTTGCGACAACACTTACTAAAGTAATGGCGGAAGACCTGACTAATTTTCTAAAAAAACGCGGTATTAAAGCTGCATATCTTCACAGTGATGTAAAAACTATAGATCGTATTACAATTCTTACCAAGTTTCGCAAAGGAGTGTTTGATGTACTCGTTGGTGTTAATCTTCTTCGCGAAGGGCTTGATCTGCCGGAAGTAGAACTAATCGGTATTCTAGATGCTGATAAAGAGGGCTTTTTGCGTAGTGAAACTTCACTCATTCAAACTATGGGTCGTGCATCACGAAACGTAAATGGTCGTGTGCTTCTTTACGCCGATGTGATGACTGGCTCACTCACACGTGCCATTGAAGAAACAAATCGTCGTCGTACAATTCAACTTGCCTACAATAAAAAACACGGTATTACACCAAAAACAATACATAAAGAGATTCATGATATTGCGCAATCTCTTCGCAGTGAACATGAAAAAACAATTAGCTCTTTGTTAACAATTGATGCGGAGCTCTATAAAAAAGCTCCAAAGAAATTCCTTAAAGAAAAGTACGCCCGTATGAAAGCCGCAGTTATGGCACTTGATTTTGAAACGGCAGCGATTATTCGTGACGAGCTTGCTTTGTTAGAGGGTGATGAAAGTCTCAAAAAGAAACAAATTCGCCGTCGTTAGAATATGTAATTTATAATTATACTTTCATTGTTGGTTGTCGTGTAAACAGGTCAATACCATTTACGTGGCACGATATAGGTAATGCTGTTATAGTGCATTTGACCCTGCGCCGCCATGCGCAGGTATTACACTATGAGTACTAAAAACAATGCACAACACCATAGCCATCAGCACGGCGCCGAGTGGCTGTCTGTAGTTGGCGCACGCACACATAATCTAAAGGATATTTCAGTGAAGCTCCCGCGAGGTACAATGATTGTTATTACAGGACTTTCCGGTTCAGGAAAATCGTCGCTCGCTTTTGATACTATTTTCGCAGAGGGACAACGCCGCTACGTGGAGTCACTTTCAGCGTATGCGCGCCAATTTTTAAATCAGATGGCAAAACCCGATGTAGATGAAATCACAGGACTTTCCCCAGCCATAGCTATAGATCAGAAAAGTCACTCCAATAATCCACGTTCTACAGTCGCAACCGTAACTGAAATCTATGATTATTTACGTGTCCTTTATGCACGTATCGGACAGCCATACTGCACCAATCATGACGTACGTATTGAAAAACTTTCCAAAGAAGAAATGATTCATCTTGTACTTGACAAAGTAGAGAAAAAAAATCTAGCGAGAAAAAACTTAACAAAGAAAGATAGTAGTGTTATGGGTGTGCCATACGATCGCAGTACGGTGGTAATTTATGCACCGGTAGTGGTTGGTCGCAAGGGTGAGTACTATCAGCGTCTCTATGACCTACTTGGTAAGGGGTATGAAAAAGTTGTTATAGACGGAAAGTTAAAATCACTACGTGAAAAAATAGTGATTGACCGCAACAAGCGTCATGATATAGATGCTGTTGTAGATAGTATTTTTGTTTCGGAATTTGAGCGCTCGCCAGATGCCGCACGCGAGCGGCTATCCGAAGCACTCGAACTCGCATTAAAAGAAAGCGATGGATTAGTAAAAATTCAACATGCAGATAGTTCTAAAGAAACGCTCTCCTCCAAATTTATTTGTCCTGATGATGGTATGTCATTCCCAGAAGTTGAGCCACGGCTATTTTCATTTAATAGCCCATATGGAGCATGCCAAACTTGTCACGGGCTTGGTACAGCATCATTTTTTTCTGATGAAGTGTGTGCGGACTGTAATGGTGCGCGTCTACGCCCCGAAGCGCTTAGGGTATACCTGAAAGGTAAAGAAAAAGGGCTTGGTAAAAATATTGTTGACTTTACAGGTCTTTCAATTGCAGATGCAAAGAAGTTTATCAATACGTTGGAGCTTTCCGATATGCAGCTTGAAATCGCCTTTCCAATTCTTCGTGAGATTGAAAGTCGTCTCAGTTTTATGTTAAATGTTGGATTGGACTACCTTACGCTCAATCGCTCCGGCGCCACACTCTCTGGTGGTGAAGCACAGCGAATTCGTTTGGCATCACAATTGGGAAGCGGGCTTACTGGAGCACTTTATGTTCTCGATGAGCCAACCATTGGTTTGCATCAGCACGACAACAACCGACTTATCAATACACTGCTCACACTTAAGAGTCTTGGTAATACGATTATTATCGTGGAGCATGATGAAGATACTATTTTTGCTGCAGATTATTTGATTGATATCGGACCGGGCGCAGGAGTGCATGGTGGTGAGGTAGTTGTTAAGGGGTGGATATCTGAACTGCTTACGGCAAAGAAAAATACAAGTGGCTCACTCACTCTCGATTATCTACGCGGCGATACTGTAATTGCAACACCAGAGCAAAGACGTACTTCTGAAAAAGGAAATATCAAAATACGTGGAATAACGTGGCACAATCTTAAAAATCTTAACGTGGAAGTCCCGTTAGGCAAGTTTATATGTATTACGGGTGTCTCCGGTTCGGGTAAATCCACATTTCTTTATGATATTTTACATAAAAATCTTGCTGCACGTTTTAAAAAACGTCAGGCAAAACCAATTCATTGTGCTTCTATTTCAGGTACCGAGTATGCTGGGCGCGTTGTACTGATTAATCAATCACCAATTGGACGTACCCCGCGTTCTAATCCGGCAACATATACTGGCGCTTTTACACATATACGTGACTTATTTTCTGCAACCAGTGAAGCTAGGGCGCGCGGATGGAAGCCGGGTCGGTTTTCTTTTAATGTTACTGGCGGGCGTTGTGAAGCGTGCCAAGGAAATGGTTCAGTCGCAGTGGAGATGCACTTTCTTCCAACTGTTTATGTAACATGCGATGTGTGCAATGGCACACGTTTTATGAAGGAGACGCTCAGTGTGACGTATCACGGTAAGAATATATACGAGATACTATCAATGACGGTAGAGGAAGCAATAGTTTTTTTCAAAGACGTGCCAGCTGTACATGACCGTCTCACAAGCCTTGCTTCAACAGGTCTCGAGTACTTGACACTCGGACAATCCGCAACAACACTTTCCGGTGGGGAAGCACAGCGTGTAAAAATTGCGAGCGAGCTTTATCGCCCAATGACAATGAAAACTTTATATTTGTTTGATGAGCCGACAGTTGGTTTACACTTTGAAGATGTGCGGAAACTCCTTGAAATCCTTCAGGAGCTCGTACAGCGAGGCAATACAGTGGTAGTTATTGAACACAATTTAGATGTAATAAAAAATGCGGACTATATTATCGATTTTGGTCCCGGCGGCGGCGTGGGTGGTGGAAAGGTGGTGGCAAAAGGAACTCCGGAAGAGGTTGCCATAACAAAAGGGTCATATACTGGTGAATATCTTGCACGCACACTTTCCAAACGTTATGCAAAAAAACGACCTATCTAAACTAAACCTACCAAGTGTGTCCGGTGTATATCTTTTTAAGAAAGGGCACACAGTGCTTTATGTCGGTAAAGCTACAAACTTGCGCGACAGGGTGCGCTCATATTTTGATGATGACTTAATTACAACGCGCGGTCCGCGTGTTGTGGATATGGTAACTCGTGCTGACAAGCTTTTATACGAAACAACACCAACAGTACTGGAAGCACTTGTACGTGAGGCGGTTTTAATAAAAAAATACAATCCAAAAGCAAATATTGAAGGTAAGGATGATAAAACATTTCTATATACGGTAATTACACGGGAACCTATTCCTCGAGTTCTTGTTGTACGCGGAAAGGATTTAAACGAGAAACGTACACAAGCACGAGGTGTGAGAATATCATATGTTTTTGGTCCTTTCCCTTCTGGTACCCAGTTACGCGAAGCTCTGCGACTTATTCGCCGGATTTTTCCATTTTATGATACCGAGCGACCGGTAACGACAACTGGCAAACACATACGTACAAAAATAGAATTTAATAGACAGATTGGTCAATACCCGCGTGATATAAGTCAAGCAGATTATCGACACTCAATACGCAGCATAGCTATATTTCTCGCTGGGCGCGCGAAGGAGCTTCGTAAAACACTAACGCACGATATGATGCGCGCCGCACGAACTGAACAATTTGAAATTGCCACACAATACAAGCGTGAGCTCTTTGCACTTGACCACGTACAAGACGTTTCTCTCATTAAAGAAGATGATAAACAAGGTGTAGCCGGTCCGCGTATTGAAGCGTACGATACTGCACATATTTCCGGTACGAGTGCGATAGCAGTGATGGTTGTTATAGAAGACGGAACTCCACAAAAGCGATCCTATCGTACATTTCGTATTATTGGTAAGGGTAATGATGACATTGCTTCACTTCGCGAAGTGTTATCACGCAGACTTGCCCACGACAAATGGTGCTTGCCGCGCGCCATAGTTGTAGACGGAGGGAAAATACACAAAAAAGCCGCCGAGTCAGTACTTGCCGATGCTGGGGTTGCAATACCCGTAGTAGCACTTGTAAAAGACGACAAACACCATCCACGTGAAATTATTGGGGCACGATTAGCCTGTATTTCCGAAAGAGACATAATACTTGCCAACAGTGAGGCACACCGTTTTGCCATCTCTCGCCATCGCCGTATGCGTCGTTTGCGCATATAGAAAATAAACCACAGTAGCTACGATGTTGGTTTTGCACGTACACAGTACCAAACTTACGTATATTTTTTGTATACTATAAAGTATGCAAACTGTTGTCGGAGTACTTCGTGGCGGACCGTCATGTGAACATAAAATTTCACTGGCTACTGGAAGTGCAATACTTTCAAATTTATCGGTCGAACGATACCTTACCCACGATATTTTTATTGATAAACGCGGTGTATGGCATTTGGCGGGTAGACCAATAGAGCCGTATAAAATACTTAGACAACTTGATGTTGTGTATATTGGTCTGCACGGTGCCTACGGAGAGGACGGTGAAGTACAAAAATTATTGGAACGATACGGGGTACCTTATGTCGGTGCGGACTCTTTCGCTTCTTATCTTATTATGCATAAAGTACTTTCAAAGGAATACGTACAAAGTACTGGACTTAAAACTCCACGTTACACATTGATTGAACTGGAAAATAATCCGGCAGATATCATTACTGAAATAATACGCACGTACACACAGCCGGTTGTGGTAAAGCCGGTTCGTGGTGGTTCGTCAATAGGGGTATCGCTCGTGAGTGGTTATACACCGCTTTATCGCGCTGTCGTATCTCTCTTTGCGAATGATGAGCATGGTGTAATGGTAGAGGAGTACATTCGTGGACGAGAGGCGACGGTCAGTATTGTAGAAGATATGCGTGGTGAGCAATTATACGCACTTCCACCAACTGAAATTATAGTGCCTGATAAAAAAGAATTTTTCTCATACGATACAAAATACGATGGCTCAACGCGAGAAATTTGCCCAGCACCTTTTTCCAAAGCTGTGTCTGAGGAGCTGATGCAGGCAGCGCGTAGTGCGCACAAGATATTGGGAGCACGGCACTATTCACGAAGTGATTTTATAGTATCACCGCGCGGAGTGTACTATCTCGAAACTAATACACTCCCAGGACTGACCACAGAGTCGCTTTTACCCAAATCACTTGCCGCAGTTGGGATATCAATGAGTGAATTCCTAGAGCATGTGATTAGTCTTGCTCGTAACTGAAATTGTTAGAATGTATTGTCATCCGTACTGGTGGCAAGGTCATAGAAAAGTGGCGCAAAACACAAAAAACGGGTATTCTCTTTGAGTCGGGCCTTTAGCTCAGCTGGTTAGAGCGCCGCATTTGCAATGCGGAGGTCACCGGTCCGAATCCGGTAAGGTCCACTAAATTTTAACGCACTATTTTTATAGTGAATTAATGTTATTATTGTAAATATGAGAGAAGGATTTCCACTTGATTCTAAAAGGGAGCAACTTCATAATGAACATGATGCACACCATATTCTATTAGAAAATGCACCGTCGGTACTTGTACGGGAACTACTAAATAAACACGAATCAGTTTTTCAAGACGGTCACCTAAAAAGGGATGTGGTACAAAATATGCTTTCGGAAGAGTATAAGTTACATAAGGCAGTAGGGCTTGGGGAAGAAGAGATTACACAAGAGCTCGAGCGGATATTTAACCGTCTACTTCCTAGTAAACGAAAAAAAGTAGCATAGATATTATATTTAAGCTGATCTTTTATAAAAGTATGGAAGAGCCCCCGTCTAATTTTAAAAGAAGTAAGAGAGAAACACTTCACAATGAATATGATGCGCACCGTTCTCTATATAGAGAAAAACCACCACTCATTGTACAAGAATTAATGGATAAATATAAAGATATATTTCAGTCAGGTTTAGATAAAGGGCAAACTCAAGATTTTCTTTTGAGAGAGTTCAAGGTATGTAAAGCGGTAGGGCTCGGGGAAGAAGAGATTACACAAGAGCTCACTCGTGCACTTGGTAGTTTGAGTTCAAGAAAATTGAAGGACACATAAAAATATTAAATTTGCAAAATAAAAGAGTATTCGCCATAATTTATAAACAGTATGGTAAAGCATTTTTATTTCTTTTATGCTCATCACGTTTCCGGGTGATTAGCTCAGTTGGTTAGAGCGCACGCTTCACACGCGTGAGGTCACAGGTTCAAATCCTGTATTACC
>QIHV01000037.1 GCA_003229135.1 Candidatus Kaiserbacteria bacterium
ACTTGATTATTAATATTGGTGTATGTGGAGAAATTAACGGTAACTATCATAAATTTATAAAAATGAATCGTGAAGTGGAAAATGAAGTCGCAAATCTTTATGGACGTAAAGTCTTATATGCTCATTCATATTATTCTTATAAACAATTTTGGAATATTTATGATAATAAGTGGTATGTCAATCTGAGAAATAAATACTTTGCGGATTTGGTATTTCCCGATATTTATGAAAAAACAAAAGTTACCGAAAGATATAAAAGAACGATTTTATCTGGTATTTGGAAAATGTTATACCCCTCCAAACTTACCGCCTCTTAAAAGAAGAATATTACATCTCTATATGTTTACAAGTTGTGTGTATGTGTTATCGTATTCACTATGAGTAATGAAAAACCCATTTTGCTTTCTGGTATCAAACCTACTGGTAAGCTGCATATTGGTAATTATTTTGGTGCTATGCGTGGGCAGGTGGAGCTCTTTGAGGGAGGGAAATATAAGTGCTTTATTATGGTTGCGGATTACCATGCGCTCAATACTGTGCAGGATGCGCAAAAAATGCGTACAAAGACACGTGAGCTTGTTATGAGCTATTTGGCAGTTGGACTTGACCCCAAAAAGGTTGTTATATTTAAACAGTCTGATGTGCCAGCACATACGGAACTTGCGTGGATTTTTGATACTATCACCACAATGCCGTACCTTCGGCGTGCACACGCATTCAAAGATGCGCAGGCGAAAAATAAAGAACTAAATATCGGTACTTTTAATTATCCAATGCTTATGGCTGCAGATATTTTGCTGTACGATACAAAAGTGGTACCAGTCGGGCAGGACCAAAAACAGCATATTGAAATTACACGTGATACGGCAAAAAAGTTTAATCATATTTTTCGAGATGATGTATTTGTAATTCCGGAACCGTACATCATACCCGAAGTTGCAGTTGTTCCAGGTATTGATGGTAGAAAAATGAGTAAGAGCTATAACAACACTATTCCACTTTTTGCGACACGTGAGGAGCTTCACGAGCGTGTAATGAGTATTGTGACAGATTCTTCCGGTAAACGACCTGAAAATGTATATGCTATTCACAAATTAGTACGAGGTGAATCCGAGCTCGTACAGCTTTATGAAGAAAATAAAGGTAAATATAAGATACTCAAAGACACACTTGCTGCGGATTTAGATGCCTATCTGGCACCTATACGAAAGCGTTACGAAGCACTTCAAAATAATCAGAAACTGGTTGAGGAAGTACTCGCGCGAGGTAAAAAAAAGGCACGTTCCGTGACTGAAGTAAAGATGGAACAAGTCAGAAAAATTATCGGAGTTACAGCGTAATACTTATTGCTATTCTGTAATAAAGCAGAATATATGTTATTTTATAAGCTGTATGGAACGAATTCTCATAAAAAATCTTGCTGGACACATCGGTAAAAATGTGAGTATTTCAGGATGGGTGGACGTGCGTCGTAATCAGGGTAAAATGGTATTTTTTGATTTTCGTGATCGCTCAGGGAAAGTACAGGGTGTGGTGCTGCCAAAATCTCACGCACTGGAAGACGCTAAAGAAATTCGCAATGAATATGTTGTACGTGTCGAGGGCATGGTAAACGCTCGCCCTGAAAAGAATATTCAACATGATAAACAAAATGGCACTATTGAGCTTGAAATTCTTTCAATTGAGATACTCAGTAGTGCTCACTCTCTACCATTTGATAATGATGCTGATATTAATCTTGATACACTGCTTGATTATCGACCGCTTACCGTCAGACGTGAACGTGAACAAACAATTTTTAAAGTACAACACGAAATAACGGCAGGGTTTCGTGAATATCTAGACCAAAATGATTTTACTGAATTTCAAGCACCAAAACTTGTCGGTTCTGATGCCGAAGGCGGTGCAGCTGTTTTTAAGGTTGAGTATTTCAAAGACCGAAGTGCGTATTTGGCAACCTCACCACAGTTATACAAACAGATGATGGTTGGGGCTTTTGAGCGAGTATACGCAATAGGTCCACAATTTCGTGCGGAAAAACATTCAACCACACGTCATCTCAATGAGATTTCAATGCTTGATTTCGAGATGGGTTTTATTGAAGATTATACGGATATTATGCGTATGACAGAAAATATGCTCAAACATATTACAAAACGTATTGCTCGGTGTGTGCCTGAAAATATAGCGCCACCACTAATTCCACAATCATTTCCAATATTGACACTTCGACAAGCACAAGAACTACTTAAAATTCCACAAGAACCGGACCTTGAGCCGGAACATGAACGTAAGCTGTGCGAGTGGGCAAAAAAAGAGAAGAAAAGTGATTTTATTTTTATTACACACTATCCAGTTTCAAAACGTCCATTCTATACTATGGAAGATACGGGGAACCCAGGTTTTACTAAAAGTTTTGATGTGCTTTTTCGTGGCATTGAAATTCTTTCGGGCGGCCAAAGAGTCCATAATTACGATATGCTAATTGAAAAACTTCGTGCCAAAAAACTTGAGCCGGAAAAGTTTTCTTTTTATCTTATGGCGTTTAAGTATGGTATGCCACCGCACGGTGGTATTGGTATGGGTCTTGAACGTCTCACACAAAAATATCTTGGACTTGATAATGTTAAAGAAGCAACACTTTTCCCGCGCGATATGAATCGTATCGATGTATTACTCTCAAGCTCAATTCCAGATGAATCAAACGACATTTAAAACTAATTTCTATATTGAGACGGACACTTATCACGGCCCGTTCGAGCTTGTGTTAGAGCTTATTGAAAAACGCAAGCTTTTAGTTAATGATTTATCTCTTGCATCAATTACAGATGACTTCATAACACACATACACGCACAAAAATCATTCCCTGTTGAAGAAACGGCATATTTTATCGGCATTGCGGCAACGTTGCTTCTCATAAAATCAAAATCACTTATTCCTGAGTTTTCACTTACCGAAGAAGAGTCTGAGGATGTTGAGGAGTTAAAACGGCGACTTGTGGCATACGAATATGCACGAAATGCCTCACAAGTACTTGGAAAATTATTTGGTTGCTCAATACTTATTTCACGTGGTCCGCAAAAACCCGAAGTTATATTCTCACCAAGTGCAGACCTTTCTATTGAAACTGTTACGGCAACACTTATTGATGTGCTTAAAGCGTGTGAACCAGTAAAAGAAAAACTTTCCGAAGTACGAGTACGTCCAATTATTTCAATAGAAGAAATGATGAGTGCACTTGCAAAACGTGTACAAACGGCCATTACACTTTCATTTAGAGAATTCTCAGGTCAAGGAAAGCGAGAGAAGATAGACGTCGTTGTATCATTTCTGGCATTACTTGAGTTAGTAAAACAGGGTGCCATCGAAGCTGCTCAGTCTAATCAATTTGATGATATTCGAATGACTAATACTACTTCGAATACTGTTCCGAATTACAGTAGTTAAAAAACTTTCGAAGTCCACCACAACCCATTTTACGTAGTGGTCGTATCACGGTATTCTAAACCATATGCTTACATTTCCAGCTATTCTTGAATCAATGCTATTTGCCTCCGGTGAGCCAATGGAGAAGAAACAGTTAATGACACTGCTCGATGTTTCGGATGTAAAGCTTGCACAAACTATTGAAGAATTGTATGCATCTCTAACAGGTGGGGGACTTACACTTATTGAAACTGAGCATTGTGTTGAGCTACGTACCGCACCAGAAGCGGCCGAGTTTGTAAAAAAGCTTCGTGAGGGTGAGCTCTCTCGCGATTTAGGAAAAGCCGGACTTGAGGTACTTTCTATTATTTTATATCGCGGCAGTGCAACACGTGGGGAAATTGATTGGGTGCGTGGTGTAAACTCATCGGCAACAATACGATCGTTGCTTATGCGCGGGCTGATAAATGGGAAAGAGGACACAACAGACCGGCGCCGTTTACGATACCGAACCACTCATGATGCACTGGCTCATTTGGGTATTTCACATATTGAAGATTTGCCACAATATGAGGCACTTTCACGTGCACTTAAAGAAACACAGCAAGAGGTGTCTGTTAGCAACACCCTATAAAATATTATGAATATTCCTAACCTTGTATCTCTTGCACGGAATAGCCGTATAAAACGCGAAGCTGGTACAGCAATACTTATGGGTACGGTAGTTCTGGGAGTACTATTTTTCTTACCTACACACAAACTGGCTCCAACCGCGACTTCAACAGTTGTTATTGTAAACGCCACATCAAATGCCTTTGCACAAGTACACGTACGCGCAAAAGCGGCTATTGTGTATGACCTTGCAACACATAAAACTCTTTATTCAAAAAATTCAAATGCACAGTTACCACTTGCTTCGATTACCAAACTACTTACTACATATGAAGCGGTAAAGGAACTTGGACCAAACGCCCCCATCACGATTACAGCTCATGATGTGGCAACTGAAGGAGACAGTGGTCTTTCTCCTGGAGAAACTTTTCGTCTTGCCAATCTTGCACGCTTAACACTTACGGCATCTCTAAACGATGGTGCTGCGGCTCTAGCAAGGGTATCGGCACAACGTTCCGATACCACAATACCAAGTTTGCTCGCCTCAGCAGCATCCGCTATTGGACTTTCACAAACCTATGCGCTCGATGGTAGCGGACTTGATTCAAGTAAAACCGTTTCTGGTGGGTATGGTTCCGCTCATGATGTAGCGCTTCTTGCCGGTGCGTTTTTAGCCGAAGCCCCATATATTGCCCAAGCAACCACACATTTGAGTGCGACTGCCGTTTCTCTTTCTGGTACTGTACACACACGACAAAATACTAATCGTGAAGTTGATACAACAGAAGGTATCTTACTTTCCAAAACAGGATATACAAATATGGCGAGAGGTAATCTGGTGGTAGTATTTGATGCGTCTTTTGGACATCCGATTGCGGTTGTGGTTCTGGGTTCAACCGAAAAAGATAGATTTACAGATGTTGATAAGCTTATTGCCGCAACCCATGCATACCTTGCAGGTATGAGAAGCTTATGATTGGAGACGCTGCCAGAGTTCTTATACCTTCTGCCATTGCATTTGGGTTTGGAATTGTGTTGGCACCAATACTTGCACACTATCTTTATAAATTCCACGCATGGAAAAAACAAGGAGGAAAGGGAAAGGGTATTGGTGGAGGAGGCACACCAATTTTTGATGCGTTGCATAAAGAACGAGAAGTTTCGACACCACGCATGGGCGGTATTCTCATATGGGCGGCAACACTTATAACAGCACTTGGACTTCTTGCTCTGGATGAATTATTTGGAGGTCCATTCCAAAAACTCGATTTTTTTAATCGTAGTCAAACATGGCTACCACTTTTTGCTCTTGTGGTTGGAGCTTTAGTTGGACTTATAGATGATATTTTGGAAGTAACTCGAGGTGGTGGTGGTTTACGACTTCGAACTCGACTTCTTGTTGTGGGAGCTATGGGACTTTTTGCTGCGTGGTGGTTTTATACCAAACTGGATGTGTCGTCTGTTGGTATTCCATTTGGCGGTCAATTTGACTTACATTTATGGTTTATACCGTTTTTTGTACTAGTAACACTGCTGCTCTATGCGGGTGGCACAATTGATGGTATTGATGGGCTTTCTGGCGGCGTTTTTTCAATTATTTTTATGATTTATGCCGGTATTGCTTTTGTACAAGGGCAGGTTTCGCTTGCAGCATTTGCAGCAACCGTGGCTGGTGCAATACTCGCGTTTCTTTGGTTTAATATTCCACCGGCACGCTTTTATATGTCTGAAACTGGAAGTATGGCGCTTACGTTAGCATTATCAATTACCGCTTTCTCGGCAGATGCGCTTGGTGACGGCATTGGTGTTTCTATGCTTCCAATCATTGCATTTCCACTTATCGGTACGGTAGCCGCAACACTTCTACAAGTATTTTGGAAAAAGGTTTTTCATAAAAAACTTTTTCGTATTGCCCCAATTCACCACCATTTTGAGGCTATAGGATGGCCACCATACAAAGTAACTATGCGCTATTGGATTATTACAATCATTGCAGGAGTGTTGGGGCTTTCATTGGCACTCTTGGGGGCTGGTCGCTAAAATATGTATGTGGAAGCTTTCACGCATATTTTCCGGTGATAAAATATTCCTTACTATTGTCACAATATTAGCACTGGGTGGTATCGCGATATTCTCTTCAGCAACACTTGGTTTACTTGCACGCGCTAATGCAAATATTGGACATACAGCATTAATACAAATTATTTTTGGACTTGGTGGAGGAATTGGCGCATTTGTCATATTTCGTACCGTTCCTTTGAAATGGTTTCGGCAAGCGGCTCCATGGCTTTTTATTGCGTCACTTCTTCTTACGTTGGCGGTATTTATACCCGGTATCGGTACACACGCTTATGGTGCAACTCGTTGGCTCAATTTACGATTTATTACGCTACAACCAGCAGAGTTTCTGAAGATTGGTGTTATTTTTCTGGTGGCGTGGTATCTTGCGTTAAATGTAAGACGACTTGCCGATTATAAGTATGGGCTTATACCATTTTCAATTATTGTTGGCATACCTTCTCTCATACTTCTGTTACAGCCAAATACAAGTACAACTTTATTGATTGGTGCAACCAGTACCGCTATGTATTTTGCCGCTGGTGCGCCCTATCGTGATTTTCTTGCTTTAATTATTATTGCGATAGTGGCGCTTGGGGTTGTTTTACTTGTGCGTCCATATGCACTTCAACGAGTAACAACATTTCTCAATCCTACCGCTCATCCGCAAGGAAGCGGTTATCAAATTCAGCAGTCTTTAATTGCTATTGGTGCCGGTGAACTCACAGGCCGCGGTTTTGGAGAGAGTGTTCAGAAGTTTGACTATCTACCGGAGCCTGCGGGAGACTCTGTCTTTGCAGTATTTGCCGAGGAGTTTGGTTTTATCGGCTCACTGATTCTAGTGGCACTTTTTCTAGCGCTTGCCGCACGTGGAATTGCGATAGCTGGTGATTCTCCCGACCGTTTTAGTGGTTTCGCGGCACTTGGATTTGCATGGCTTATTGCATTTCAGGCATTTGTAAATATGGACGCTATGCTTGGTGTTATGCCTCTCACAGGATTGCCATTACCATTTATTAGCCACGGAGGTACAGCACTTCTTACCGTACTTGCTGAGGCGGGGTTTATTTTAAACGTGGCGGCACACCGAAAAACCAAATAATGCTATACTTATCAACATGAAAATTGTCTTTACCGGTGGAGGAACTGGTGGTCATTTCTATCCAATTATTGCGATTGTAGAAGCAATGCACGACATTGTTCGAGATGAGTATTTGGTTACTCCAAAACTTTACTATATTGCACCAAGTCCATTTAATAAAAATGCGCTTTTTGAAAATAGTATTACTTTTTTAAAAAGTCCAGCAGGGAAAATTCGTAGATATCCATCACTATTAAATATTAGTGATATGGTACTTACTATATTTGGTTTTTTCTGGTCACTCATACAGCTTATTCGTTTGTATCCAGATGTGCTAGTTTCTAAAGGCGGATATGTTAGTGTGCCAACCGTATTTGCAGCATACCTTATTGGTATTCCAATAATTATCCATGAATCAGATGCAAAACCCGGACGTGCCAATTTATTTGCATCCCACTTTGCAACACATATCGCAATTTCTTTTGAAAGTGCCGCAAAATACTTTCCTAAAAAGGTGCGCCCCAAGATAGCACGCACAGGAACACCGGTACGTAAACTACTCCTCATTCCGGCACCTTATGATACGAGTAAATTACAAAATATTGATACTACTGTACCAACAGTATTGGTACTTGGAGGCTCACAAGGATCACAACGTATCAATGAGGTAATGCTGGAAGCCCTTCCCGATATGGTTCCGTTTGTAAATATTATTCATCAGACAGGCGTGCATAATTTTGACAGTACCAAAGAAATAGCCCAAATTGCTCTTGAAAAAAATCTGCACAAAGCACGGTATCACCCATTTGCCAATCTTTCCATAGATTCTTTGCACCAATACAGCGGCATTGCCAACCTTGTTGTGTCGCGAGCCGGTGCGGGTAGTATGGCTGAAATTGCAGCTTGGAAACTTCCAGCAATATTAATTCCAATACCGGAAGCTATAAGTCATGATCAACTTTTAAATGCATATGCTTTTGCGCGTAGTGGTGCGGCAACCGTATTGGAAGAAGAAAATCTTACACCACATTTACTTGTATCTGAAATTAAACGAATTGTAAATGATACTAAACTGGCAAAAAAAATGGGAGATGCCGGAGCTGCACTTTCTGACCCAGATGCGGCGCGCATTATCGCAAAGGCAGCATTAGATATTGCATTATCACACGAATAATTTTTTGTATGGCTATTGTCAAAACACGTTTTGCCCCAAGTCCAACTGGTTTTTTGCACAGTGGCAACTATCGTACCGCTGTTTTTTCATATCTTTTTGCACAACAACAAAAAGGGAAGTTTGTACTGCGTATTGAAGACACTGATAGCTTGCGCTCAAAGAAAGAATATGAGGACAATATC
>QIHV01000063.1 GCA_003229135.1 Candidatus Kaiserbacteria bacterium
TGTTTGTTGGCTCGTGATGGTATTTAATTCCTCGCTTAAAAGCGTCACGCCATTCTTCAAGGTCTTTATGCTCATAAGGTATTGCGTCAATACCTGCTGATTTCATAAGCGGGTGTGGTTCTTTTTTCGCACGGTATATGTCAAACTCACGCTTAAAAAGCTCATCCACTGCATTGTTGAGTGTAAACGCGGGCATACTCGGGCGCTTTACACCGTAGCGCATATCCAGATAGGCACAGCGCTGACATTCACTAAATAAATCAATTTTTGAGCGACTTACTCGAAACGGTACTGTAGATTTTGGATCAAATCGACCCCATAATCCTTTTGTTTTAAAGTTACCAGCCATTAGTGAGTTACAGGTACGGTAGTCGCAGATGATGCGGTCGTATGGAACGGTACTACAACACGCTTACTGGTGTCAAAATCAACATAGACACTGTCTGTCTTTAAATCGAATAACCCATTGTCACCGCTACCGCGATACAATACAACGGCATATGTTCGGTTTGGTTCAGTATTACGCAATAGACTTACAACTACATTTGAGAGTGGTCCATGCACACGTGTTGCACCAAGAACATTACCAAGAACACCGTTATGTGTTTCTTGTACGGTTACCCATACGCCTGGCGGAGGAACCGTAACCGAATCCACCAATACTGATGAACCTGCCGGCTGATTGGATACAGAAATATCGCCACTTGCAGCGCCACCGATAACATCACCCCTTGCAAGTCCTGTTGAAGAAGTAATTGACGTTGTCGTTGCGACTGTGGTGATATTGTGATAAGTATTTGTCGGAGCATTTACTACACGTGGTTTTACTGTGCCCCATGACGAAGTAACAAGAACTCCAACGGTAAACCCTATAACAAACACTAATGCTGTGCGGGTAGAGTCTCTTTTATTAGTCTTTTTAAGACTAAAGATTTTTTCTGTTGTTATTTTTTGATTGTAATTATGATTCTGATTTTCTTGCATAAGAATATGGGTGGGGGAGGGCTAAAAGTGCATCAGCTTCTGCGAGTATATTGCCGACACGTTTGGGCGAGAAATTAAGTTTAGAAAGCGTCTCTCGTCGTTCTCGAAGCATATCACAAGAAACGATTCCTGCATCAATTAGGAGCTTTTTCTCAGCCTTTGTTGGGTGAGTCAGTGCTGTAATGGGATACACTTTAGTGGTACACATACGCTCATATAAGCTTCCTTTATAAGGATATCCCCAACCAATAAGCTCCATACCGGCACAATTTGCATACTTAATAGCTTGGCTCGTGAATTTGGTGTTGGTAATCAAGAAGCCACGCTCAACAGGACATGTTTGTGCGTTGGGACTACACGACCAAATATCCTCAAAACGCGCCTTCACATATAGTGCAACCTTCACATCAGTCTTATAGTTTGCCGTATTGTGATATTTAAGTTCAGCAGCCATAGTTTGTCCATTTTTATGAGCATAAACATCAACTTCATGGGGCACACATTTTCCTTGAATTACCTTACGCCATTCAACAGTCCATCCTTCTTTTTCAAATATTCGCGCCACAAAATCTTCAAACGGATGTCCCGATGGCCCCAATTCCAAAAGTGCTCTGCGAAGTGCATAGCGCGCAGCGACAGGGCGTGTTTCTTTACGCAGCAGTGTAAATGCTCGCTTGTATATTTCATGGGTATGCATACCGTAGTGTACACTTTTACTTATATTTTCTGAAACGTTACGTGCGGTATATTCACCAGCACCCGCATGTACCAACGACAAGTGAAGTCTCTTTTGGTCAAACTGCTCTTTACTACCATCTGCTTTAATAATTTCTGGCATAATTTAATTATAGCGCTGTCGATGTTGCAAAAGTATTATTTATATACGCTTTAATTATAGCGCCTTTCGCTGCAACCTGTGTAGTACTAAAAGTTGTAGTTGCGGTAAGTGCCAAGCAACGCCCCGTATCAATTGGTACAACGAGATTTAGTCGAATAACTGGCGGTGTTGTCGATGGAACCATAGATGTGTTTGCAGTAATTGTGTAGCATGGTGTTGGCATCACCAACGACCCTTTAATTGTATGTTTACCTCTACGATATGAATTTTGTAATGATACAAGTGTAATAACGTGAGGTGTGGAGGTGGCTACCGATACATGTGCGGCAATGTTACCGTTATTAGTAAGGTGCGGAGAAAATATAAAAATACTTAGTATGCCAAATGCAATAAGTATCAGTGCAATGATAAATAAACGCCTCATATGTTTATTACACTATAATACCACCTCCAACGCATTGCTCGCCAGTATATGCCACAAGCGATTGCCCTGATGCCAATGATTCCGGTAATTGAGAGGATTGGGCAAAAATATAAGAATTATTTTCTATAATTATTTTACCTGGAATAATTGGTCCATGATAGCGGTATTGCATTTCAGTTGCATTCGATAAATCTATAAACCAATTACATTCACGAAGCTTAATATGTGTGGATGTTTTGGTACGTGGTGTGCGTGTATGAGATACCATTAATTCGTTACTATCCATATCCTTTTTAACTACATACCATGGACCAGGAAGTGAATTATGGAGTGCAACACGCGCACCTATTGTGTAGAGTACTGCGCCATCATGAACACCAACTTCCACACCCATTTCATCAACAGCACGACCTGCAATGGCATCAAATTGAGATTTTAGAAATTCTTCAACGGATATATCACCCAAAAAGCATATTCCTTGACTATCTTTTTTTTGTGCAACAGGAAGATTGAATTGCTTTGCGAGTGTACGCACTTGCGACTTGTGCAAAGCGCCCAGCGGAAAAAGTGTCCATGCAAGTACATCACCACGAATTGCCCACAAGAAATAACTTTGGTCTTTGGCGGCATCAACTCCGCGCATAAGTACGGCCTGTGTCGTGCGCGCATAGTGTCCAGTCGCAATATAGTCTGCATTGTGTAAGCGGGCATAACGAGCAAACTCACCAAACTTCACTTCCCTGTTGCACATTACATCTGGGTTGGGCGTGCGCCCAGATGCGTATTCTGCAAGAAGATAATCAATTACACCTTTTTTGTATGCATTGGAAACATCAAGCGTACGAAATGGAATATTGAGTCGTGCCGCCACTCGCATAGCATCACGACGCTCTGTTGCCCACGTACACGGCATACCTGGTGGATACCACCCCTTCATAAAAACTCCAGTTACATATGCTCCGGAACGTACCAAAAGTGCTGCGGTAACAGCGGAGTCTACGCCACCTGAAATCCCCACAAAAATCTTTTTCCCTTGTAAATTCTTCATTGTGCGCAGTGCATCAAAATAAAATACTTTTTATTTTTTAAATTAAATTTACCGATGTAAATACATTACACTATTTGCGTTATGCTCTGCAAGTGTCGCAGCATAATGCATTTGACCATTAGTACCGGTTAAATAATAAAGATATGCGGTTTTTATTGGTGTTGCAGCAGCTAGCAGTGAGATGAGCCCAGGATTACTTATCGGACCGGGCGGTAATCCTCTGTGTGTGTAGGTATTATATGGAGAGTCAACTTTTAGATCGGCAAGTGAGGGCGAAAAAGTTTGTTTTTTAAAAATATAGCCGAAGACTGCATCTACCTGCAGTGGCATACCAATTGAAATTCGATGCCAAAGAATTCCCGCAACAATACGTCTTTCTTTCAGTGTACGAGCCTCTCTTTCAAGCAGAGATGCCATAATTACTAAACTTTTAAGGGAGTGTCCAGACATATTAATTTGAGGAGTTATAGATGCTATACGGATATTGAAATTTTTGCGCATTGTCGTAATAACTGTTTTTGTTGTTACATTTGGTAAAAATGTATAGGTATCCGGAAATAAATATCCTTCATACTGCCGGGCTTTTTTACTAAATCCATCAGCGGTGATATTTGGAAATCGTGTAGTGAGTGTGTCACCTATTTCACGTGTTGTCATACCCTCCGAAAATGTGATGCGTATTGGCACAACACCAAGCTGTCCGTTAAGTAAACGATTAGTTATGGCAAATAAACCAATTGGCTTATTAAATCGGTATACACCCGCCTGTACACTACCCTGTCCTCCGGTCACACGTACTAATATTCTAAAAAGAGTCGGTGAAATAATAAGACGCTTGTCAGAAAGAGTTGTAGCAATGCCACGAACTGCTTCCCCTTGAGGAATGACCACGGTCGTATTGGTCGGAAATGATGACGGCGGAAATACAAATAGTGCATATCCACCCATAAAAATAAGTACAATTATAATTACAAGCCACTCGAAAATACCCCAACGCATATTATGTATTATGCGATGCCAAAAAGTACCGCACCGTATCTTACATTGATGTAGAACTAACATATTATATTGGTATATTTGTTGGGGCAATTGATGTTGCTGATTGCACACGTTGGAGAGTTGGAGTAGTCACTGCCGCTGATGGAATGTGATACATTGTTGCAAGTTCCTCGGTGCTCATAACCATATAAGATGTTTTGTATGGCGCAAAAAAATATGCACGACGTTTATAGGCGTCTACAAGTCTACGTGCCATAATATTCTTACGTTTTTTAATAAATAGCTCCCACGGATAATCATTATATGCAGTCATCCAGTGTGCCGGTTTAAAACCATTAAATCCTTCAGAGCTAAGCTGCTTGAAAAGACCAACAACTCCGGAAATAAGGCTGACGTTAAAATGATTTGGGCGAGCGAGATACACAGAGCGAATACCAACATCAAATCCAAGTTTAGATACATTTCGTTCGATAGCTGCCATAGTATCAGACTCACCTTTAGTTGGGTTTGGAAATCCGTCAGCTTCACGTATTTCACCAGTAGATAAATCTTTGTATTTGATTTTACCAACTGTCTCCACACGAATATTTTGAACAAGTTTCTTTGCTTCGTCCTTCCAAGTATAAGTTTTTCCTTCAGTATTTTTCTTTTGATATTTTTCTCCTTTATGGACACGAATAATGATTTGCACCCACATCTGCTCACCCTTACCAATTGAACCCATAAACTCAAGCATGTTTGTGAGAGGGTCTGTTTGTTCGTATTCTTTCATTGGTTTATCAAGTCCGTAATCAATGTAAGTTTTTATAGGATAAGGATCAGGTTTTGTGTGACTATAATCACAACCCCAAATATTCCACTCATCGGGGTTTGCCGAAATAAGTCGAGTGTAATCTGGTGCTTCCGTTATTTGTACACCCGGATACTGTGCGTAAATATGTGATTCAACGCTCCGGCGAAATTTTTCGCGAGTCCAAATGAAAAAATGAAGTTGCCCCTCTATTGAGGCAATTTCAAGTGACCACCATGGACGCACCTTTCCTTCAATGGCACGTGCGTACCACGTACCTTCTCCAGGTGATAAGTGAATGCCAGAAAGTACAGCTTCCATGGCAAGTGGGGTTTTTGAATGAGAACGAGGTGGCTTAATTTCAAGTACTGTATATTTTTCCGCGGCAATAAAGGCAGATTGTCGAAATATCATCCATTCGTGCCAAGCTACGCCAACTAAAAGAATTGGCAACCATAGTGGCGAAATAAATAGTGCAAGTTCAAGTGCTGGACCAACCACTTTAGGAAATAGCGCTCCGAGCACAAACAACACAACCAATCCAAATATAAGGAAAGCCCACGGCAATCTTAAATTATCCGGCGACCCAAAAGTATCCCTAGATAATTTCCACATATATATTTTGAGAACTCTTTAGATAAAATATATTCACAATAGTTTAAGTATACCTGCCATAGCCGCGCGCCAAAAGCTCGATGTGGGTATAAAAGTATACGCCGCAAAACCCGTAGGTTTTGCGGCGTATACTTTTATACCCAATTACACAGGGATATATGTGTCATCCTTTTTACGTTTGAAATAGTGCGTGTCATTAAGATTTACAAGAATTGTGTTCTCCTTTACAAAACGAACTTTTTTTACTTTTTTGAGTATTTGCTCTTTAGTTAGTGGTCCATCTTGCTGCAACACTTCGCGTATAACGTCACGTACAACACCTGGCGCATACCCCCATTCTTTAAGTGCATATAACCCACGACCAACCAATACAAAGCGCTTGTCTTTAATTAGCTCATTGTGTGTAGTTGCGATATGCGCTTTCTTTGCAAATAATTCACCAATAACCTTTGCGACTTCGCTGAAGTGCATCGGGTGACCAGCACGTTTAACCGTAAGGTAGGCATAGTCTCGAATACCTTTCGTACGAATTGCTGGTGAAGTGGCACGACCCCATTCAGAGAGTTGATTACTATCAATATGTTTTGAAAGTGCTAGCCATCGTTTCAAAACTGCCTCATCACGATATGCATCATTTACTTCTTTTAGCTCTTCAATAAAACAGTCAATAAGTTGACTTTCCGGTAGCACATCTTCATCTGGTAAAGATGCGTAAAGGCGTGAAAGTGCGCTGTGTACTTGTTCGGCAATATTTTGGTCTACATGCCACCGTGCATAAAAGTCATCTGTTTCGCGTTCACGGAAAAATGTACTTCCAACCACAAGAAGAAAACGAAAACGATTTTTACCAATTTCACTGGGAGAAAGACTTGCTAGGAGGTGTTCTTCCGAAACAATACCTCCCTGTGCAAGAATATATGCACGCAACTCTTCAAAAAGAGGTTCTGCATTTTGGAAAGAGTCCAGTGAGCGAACCATCCCAAGACCTGCGTTTTCAATTTGACGAACGCGTTCACGAGTAATACCGGCGCGTTGTCCTATGGACTCAAGCGTCTCACGAGATGCTGTATTTCCCAAACCAAAACGGCACATTAGAACATTACGTGCTCGCTCAGGTACATCAGATAAAAGCTTTTTTACTAAAGTGGCACTGTCAAAAGTAACGCCGGTTGTGTTCGTCATATTTTTATTTAATTTTTTAATTTTTTGCGGCATAGGTATATATAAGGTTATACACAATAATTGTATTTTAGTCAAAGGTGGTTATAACTATGTTTTACCTTGAGACTCTGAAGCGCTCACGGTAAGATAGATAACTGTGCTGTCATTATAAAAATGGTTTACATGTCGAGGGCCCTTAGCTCATCTGGTAGAGCGCATCCATGGCATGGATGAGGCAAGCGGTTCGAGTCCGCTAGGGTCCACCACAGACATATAAAAATATACGAGCAAAATGTGAAAGTTAATTCTTCACTGCTTTATTGAAAAACTTGCTGTTGTGTGCAAGACTTCCTATGTGCGCAGTTGGCGCATGAGATTTGTTTTTTAAACCTACCAGTAAAAGGAGGATACGATATGTTTCCACCGGCAAATTATCGATGGACGTGCGAGGCATGTGGCGAAGAGATAGTAGGTCATCAGGACGATGTCCTACATCCCGAGCACGATATGAAGTGTTCCAAATGTGGTGGTGAAATGATCATGAGCCCAGTGTTGCATTCGCAACCCTATAATCATCCAAACAAAAAGTACTAAATCCCCACACACACAAAATCATCTGAGAGGAATGCTAAAACCGTTCCTCTTTTCTTTTGATGGATAAGTTCCATTACATGTTTATATATTGATAAGAGAGGAATAGTATAATTTACTTGTCATGGAAGAGACATTTTCGGAATCATAAAGCGTATAAAACAATGCGCAACGCTTCCGTACCAAAACCTACTACAAATGAATAACAACATGAGCAAAAATAGAACCGCCACATAGTATTCTGTAAACGCTCGCGCTTTGTATTTCAAGATATTAAAAAACAGATAAATATTTCTGTATTTCAATAAAGAAGCCCGCTCAAATCATCTTTGGCGGGCCTCACTATTTTTCGGGATGTACTTCACAGGTCTAGTATGATCCAGCCTGGTAACGATGACGACCAACATCATCATAAACGTGCATTATCAGCATTTCCTCTCCCTCTGTTTCCTTATCTACATATTCCTTTGCCTCTTTGAGGGTGTCGAGATCCTTCTCGACCCAATGTGAATTATCGAACGTGCCCACGCCGATTACCCGATATTTTTCTTGTGGAGCGGTATGAGGAGAAATTTTCTCATTTGACATAATCAAACTCCTTCTGAAGAGAAAGTCGTGATACCAGTACGATACCTCTAATAAGAAGTATACAGTCAATAACTCTCTTCGTCAATCCCTCATCTCGAGAGAATCATACAAAAGTAGCTCACAAGATACGCAACTTATATTAAAATAGAGATTGTAGAAAATATTCTCTATTCTAACAGGCACTACGTTCTCATAGTTATCTAAATTAGTGGCAGATTACTAAGAGCGAATTACCAACCGATGCCCACATGCTATCCAGTATTTGTAATCATCAAATACATCAAATGGCTGATTGCAGTTGGGTGTCTCAGACACATAATGATGCCGACATATGGCGGCAATAAATACCCTTTCCTTATCTTCAAATAGAAAGAGTGTGTCGTGATCATCATGACGAAGTTTATCAGGATGATCACGACAAAACTTAACGACTTGCGATTGCGAGAGCTTAGGTGTGTTTAGAGAACCAATAGAA
>QIHV01000050.1 GCA_003229135.1 Candidatus Kaiserbacteria bacterium
TGGTCAAATAAGTCGGTTGGCGCACTAACGACCTCTGTTCTAGAGGATGTGCTCACATCTTTCGATATTGGCGCAAAATTTGTTGGCGTGGCATCCGGTACTTTTAAAGATGGTATTGCTAAAGGGCGTGTGCAAAATACGTGTGCTGCGTGGAGCATCAAAGCACTCCAAGAGGTTGGCGGCTTCGATTCCGAGATTGGGGTGGAAGAAGTCGCACCGTCAATTCGATTGATTCAGAAATACGGACCGTGCTGCGGTATTGTGTTTCCACGAGAAGAGATGTCTCTCGACATCCGCAGCAGTGCGGACGGCGCGGCTCACTATGCTAAAATCGTGGAGACCAAAATTAGCAGGCAAATGCTTGAGTGTGAACGTCTCCATTCCGATTTTTCCTTCCTTAAAAAAGGTCTAATGTAGAATCTTTATGTTATCGGTCAAACAGGTATATGGGTACGGCAACTGTCGTACCCATTTTTTTTGGTACAATACACAGTATGGAAACATATGATTTCATAATTACTCAGGTGCGTGCTGCGGCGAAGCTGCTTATGCAATTGCGAGAGGAGAAGTTTGAAGTAATGACAAAGGGTGGAAATCCGCGAGATATCGTAACTTCAGTTGATCTGGCGATAAACGATTTTCTTATTAAAAATATACGAGAGACATTTCCGGAAGATGGAATTTACTCTGAGGAAAGCAGTGGCGACAGTACATCTATGCCACGATTTTGGACGATAGACCCCATTGATGGTACATCAAATTTTTCTCGCGGGATTCCTCACTTCTCCATCTGTGTTGCATTTCTTGAAAATGGAGTACCGCAAGCGGGCGCTGTTTACAATCCGATTACAAATGAGCTCTTTAGTTTTAAGCGTGGCGCTGGCGCTTTTCTTAACGGTAAACCGATACACGTTTCATCAGAGACTAATTTAAAAAATTCATTTATATTGCTACACGCTGGTCGTGATAGTAAATCTTGGAAATGGGGAAGTAATGCATACGGGCAACTTCTTGAACATGCTAAAAAGACAAGTAATCTTGCAGGAAGCGCTCTAGACACTTGCTTTGTTGCGGCAGGTCGTGTTGAGGCAAATATTTACGGTACTCTATCAACGTTTGATATCGCTGCGGCGGTCGGCATTTTGCAAGAAGCTGGTGGCGTTATGGTGGCGGAGAGCGGGGAACCGATTGTTCTACAAGTAAAGCCACAGCGAATCATTGCGGCTAATTCTACAGCTATTGCTGACGCAATTCGGAAGATTATCTAGACTGTATCAAATTCATTTTGACGTGCCGTTTCTTCTTTTGTGCGGAGTGTTTTTCGTGTATTAACGTATGTATCAATTATACTTTTAGGAACTGTTATATTGTCGAGTATTGATGAGAGTACACGAGTCCATAACGCAACACGCACTTTTGTTAGCGTGTGCAGGTCACCAGTTGTTAGTGCAAGTGAACGTACATAATATTCAAGCAGAAATCCAATTTGATATACGCGCATAAGTTGTAGCGAGAGATATTCATCTTCATTACGGTCTCTGAGTAGATAATCAAGGAGAAGCTCCTCCAGTTTTGGGCTATGTATAAGCATATAATTTAAAAATCGTGCCAAACCCTCATATTTATTTCCAAAACGAAATGCTGCATAATCAAGTAAGAAAATACCATGGTCAGAAATCCGCATATTGTGCGGAGCTAGGTCTGTGTGTGTTAGATAAGGAGAATATCGGTCAATAGTATCCACATTATCTGTAAGAAATATTTGTGCTCGTGCTAGCAAAGAATGAAGTGAGGTATCATTATGTAAAACCATCTCAATGGTTTCCACGAATCCTTTATATTTTTCTAGGTAATCATTAGAGTGAAATATGGGGAATGTCTTTTCAACATCCTTTTTATGCCTGTAAGTTACGGCATGGAATCCTTTTTGTTCTTCAAGTATACGCAATATAAGGAAAAATTGTTCATTTATATCCAGTGATGTGTACACTTTTGGTTGCTCAATAAACTCAGTTACGAGAAGTGTACCTTGTGCCGTATCTTCGAAATAGAGTTCTTTTGGGGAGAGCAGAGAGTTGTTCGTAAATGACAATGCTTGAAGTAGCTTATGTGCACGTCTTTCATATTGTATTTCCGCACGCCCAGCTTGGTAACTGCTTATTTTTATAACAATATGTTTTTTATCATCTTTGCGTACACCGGTAAGAACAAGTTTTCGTCCACTCATAAGGTAACGTTCACCCCCAGTATGTAATTGGTCGGCGTCTAAGACAATACCCAAACGTAGAAAATTTGGTTCAAATGTTGCAAGTTCTTGTTTCAAATAGTTACCCCATTCCTGTTTACTTAGATTTGCCTTCATATAGCCATTATCTTATAGTGCAGATACTTCTGTCGCAACTATTGCGTATTAACAGAGGTTATTTATATTTAGTTTATGAAAACTGTACTTATCACAGGAGCTGCAGGTTTTATCGGCTCCAACCTCACCCACGCCCTTTTAACAGGAGGGTATCGAGTCATTGGTGTTGATAATTTTGATGATACGTATGACCCACATTTAAAAGAAATTCATATTGCACCATTTATTAATAATCCAAATTTTATTCTTCACCGAATTGATGTCTGTAACCTACCCGACCTTACGAACGTGTTTAAAGTGGAGAAGCCATCATATGTTATTCATCTCGCTGCAAAAGCCGATACACGTGCTGCTGTAAAAAATCCACGCATCTATACTGCTGTAAATATAGAAGGTACACTCAATATTTTAGAGCTTTGTCGTGAGTATCCTGTTGAAAATCTCGTTATTGCATCTTCATCATCAGTTTACGGGAATACTCCACGTATCCCATTAGTGGAAACGGAAGCAGCTGACCGTCCACTTTCTCCCTATGGTGCGACAAAACGTGCGATGGAGCTTCTTGCCTATACATACAACCACAACTTTGATATGAATATCACCTGTTTACGTTACTTCAACGCATATGGTAAAAACAATCGTCCGGATATGGTTCCATATATCTGGACAGACCGTCTTTTACACAATGAAGAAGTAAAGATTTCAGGAGACGGTAGTCGCAAGCGTGATTATACGAATGTTAGTGATATCGTACGTGCAACTATTTTGGCAATGCACACGCCACTTGGTTTCGAAATTATAAATATTGGTAATAACACACCAGTGTCACTTCGTGAGCTCCTCTCAATTTTTGAAAAAGTTATAGGTGTGACTGCAAAAGTGAAAAGCCGCCCCAGTCATCCGGCAAGTGTAGAAGTTACTTATGCCAACATCAGTAAAGCGAAGAAGCTACTTGATTGGGAACCGCAGGTAGTCCTTCAAGATGGTATTACTCAACTAGTGGCGTGGTTTCGTGCGAACAGATTCGAAGAACGTAAATAATTTCGCAATATGTGCTTCCCACGAAAATTTCTCTCGTAGAATACGGCTTGCACCATTTACAAGTTTTGAACGAAGTGCACTATCATCAAAAAGTCTGGCGATAGCATCTGCCAAAGCTTGGTCATCACCAACTGGCACCAACAGTCCACTCTCACCATCATAAACCGCTTCATTGGTACCCGGAATATTCGTCGCAACAGTGGGAATTTGTGCGGCAAAACTTGTCAGTACTGTATGAGGAAGTCCTTCATAAGTTGAATTCAGTACATACACCTCAGAATTTTTCCTAAGATGCCACGTTTCCGCGCGTGATACACGACCTGGAAATGAAATGTAATCTGTAATATCAAGCTCTTGAGCAATAGATTTTAAATGTTCTTCTTCTGGGCCGTCACCAGCTATTATTGCGTGTACATCAGGAAAGCGCTTTTTTAAAAGTGCGACCGCGCGAATAAGTCCGTCCAGCCCTTTCCACCTTACGAGCCGTGCTGTTGCAATAATCTGATGTGATACTGGAGCAGTATGAAAATTTGCTGTTGTGGTTTTATCCGCAGCATTGTAATTAACAACTGCACGATCTTTTTTAATACGATATGCTTGTACTATGGCATCACGCAAATACACAGAAGGTGTTGTAACGATATCAGCGTGTCGAAGTACAAATCCTTGAATTAGCATACGCACACGTGTTTGCAAGCCACCCTCTGGTGTAACAAGAAATTTATTTAAATTAAGTGTTGTTTTTCTTTTTTGGCTTGCTCGTTCCCATGCCTCATCACCAACAAATTTTAGTACGAGCGGTATTCCTCGAATCATACTAACGATGGCGGCTGGTAGTCCGGCAGCCATTGCATTTTGTACATAGATAACATCAGCACCGCGCGATGCTCTAAATAAATCAATAAAGTATTTGAATAACCGAAGCGGTAGTGGGCGCCGTTTGCTTGCGATGAAAAGAGTTGTACCTTCAATAATCTCTGAGGTACTCGCATACGCGACAATAACAATCTCATGTTCACCGCGAAGCCGCTGTGCGAGTTCTTTTGTATAGGTTGCAGGACCTCCAATTTCCGGAGGGTATACCGGTGTTGCAACTATGATTTTCATATGTGGTAGTGTAGCATAATCAGTATTATAAAGACTTTATTCATCTCAAATGACCCGATGATATTTGATGCGACAAGTGCGGTTAGGGCGCGTATGCTCTCCTATGCCGATGCCATCGGTGAGCTGCACATCATCTCGCGCGGGTCGCGGACAGGCGATGAGCAGGACGGTAAGCTCTTTCTCCACAGCGTGTGCCCGCTGCCTACTGTTCTTGGTCGTGTTATATTGCTTGGAACCATTACCCGCAAAGCACGAGTACTCATCGATAAACATCACATTGAAGTAGTCTCTGCCCAAGACCCTTTTGAGTATGGGCGAGCCGCGATGCGCGCTGGACACGGCACAAAAGCAAAGCTACATATACAAGTACACACAGATTTCCTCTCACCTTTTTTTGCAAAAGAATCGTATAAAAATTCAGTTCGCGTACGTATTGCTGATGTGGTATTGCCGCGTGCAAACGGTATCCGCACAGTGTCACAGCGTGTAAAAAAATCACTGATTAGGCGGTATGGTAACCGCATCAGCAACCCAATTGTTATACCTATTATGCCGGAAACAACTCACACCACTGCAGTGCCGGTACCACTGCCAAAATTGCCGTTTACATTTGTAATAATGGCAATTGCGCGTTTGGAAAAAGAAAAAAGACTTGATGATGCCATACGCGTTGTGGAGACACTTGTAAAAGAACGCTATCCAGTAGGACTTGTTATCGTTGGAGAAGGTCAAGAACGAAAACAGCTTACTGCACTTGCAGAGAACCTTGGTATCAAAGAACGCGTGGTATTTCTTGGCGAACAGCAAAATGTATCTGCATTACTGCCGAAAGCGCAAGCTTTCATACAAACAAGCTCGTATGAGGGGTATGGGCGTACTTATCTGGAAGCGGCACTGGCGGGTGTGCCGATGGTTGTAACAGATGCTGGCATCATAGGAGAACTTTTTACACATGATGACTCCGCACTCGTGTGTGCGGTGGGCGATGTTACCCACCTTGCACTTGAAATATCGCGTTTAATAGAAGACAGTGCGTTGCGTCACGCGTTAAGTGCTCGTGCACTTGAAATCGCACAAAAGGACGTGGCATCTTTTGTAAATTTGCCAGCACGCATTGCCGACAATCTGGAGAAAACATTCAAATTAACCAATGGCTAATACACAAATAAAAAAACAAATAGTGACAATAGGAGGTGGAACTGGCACTTTTACAGTATTGTCTGGTTTACGAGCATATTCTGACGTATTCCTTACAGCAATAGTTTCATCTGCTGATGACGGTGGCTCCACTGGACGTTTGCGCGATGCGTACGGTATCCTCCCACCGGGAGATGCGCGTCAAGCTATCGTTGCGCTTGCGCAGAAGGATACAACACTGCGTAAGCTTTTTGCATATAGATTTTTAAAGGGAGATGTCGCAGGTCATACTTTTGGAAATTTATTTCTGGCGGCACTTACTAATGTTCTTGGTTCTGGCACTGACGCAATAGAGGAAGCGTCACACATTCTGCGAATAAATGGACGCGTACTCTCAGCATCGAATAATCCGGCGGAGCTTGTCGCACATCTATCAGACGGAAAGATGCTTGTCGGCGAACATTCTATTGATAGTCGTGTACGTGGGCGTGCCACAATAACAAAACTCGCACTTACAACAAAAGAAATTGCCGCGCCATCAGTTTGTACGGCAATACTTGATGCCGATATGATAATTCTTGGTCCTGGCGATTTATACACCTCAACCATTGCAGCAATCCTACCGTCTGGTATCCGCGCGGCACTCACGAAGTCAAAAGCAAAGCTTATATACGTGATGAATTTATTTACAAAGATGGGACAAACCAACGGATATACTGCGTCACACCACATACAAGAACTGGAAAAATACACAGGACGCGCAATTGATATAATCATAATAAATAATAGCCCCTTTCCTAAAGAAGCACTCATAAAATATGCGAGTGAAGGAGAATCTCCAGTTAAAGATAATCTCGATACTTCATCTCATATACTGCGTCGCGACCTTACATCAGTTACATTGGTTAAGCCGGTACCGGAAGATCCAACACCCCGCTCACTCATTCGTCATAATTCCGTAAAACTCGCCACTGTGATAAGAACCCTTTTATGACATATTTTTTAGATTTTGATAGAACGCTCTTTGATACCGATGCATTTATAACGCACTTACTCTCACGCCCGCAGGCAAATCAATTTTATAAAAAGTCGAAAAACCAACTTGAACTGACCATTAAAGATATTTCCAATATAGGAGCATCCGCTTTTGATTCAAACGAACTTATACAATTTGTATATCCGGAAGTATTACAATTTTTGCGTATGGTAGGGAGTGAAGCTGTCATTATCACATACGGAAATCCTACCTGGCAAAAATTGAAAATTGAAAATATTTTTATGAAAACTCCACGTATTTCTGTGATTTATACCGATGATAAACGCAAAGGAGAAGTTGTTACAGATAAAATTAGTCAATACAATAAGCCAATCATTTTTATTGATGATAAAATATCAGAATTAGAAAATATGGAGAAATATTGCCCACAAGTACAGCTATTTGAAATGCGGCGCGATGGGGGTGTTGGTGATGGTCGTTGGCAAGTTATCCACTCACTACTTGATTTACCATAAGTATGACGCAGTACAATCCAAAAAACGAATACTGATTGTTACCCAAACAGTGGACACGCAAGACCCAGTGCTCGGGTTTTTCGTGCGGTGGATAGAAGAGTTTGCGAAGCACGCGGAGGAATTGACGGTCATTTGCCTTGAAAAGGCATCTATACGCTTCCGAAAAATATGTACTTAAGGTACCAAGTAGCAATTACCACTTGCTGAAAATCTCAAAAAAATTGTGTAGCTAATAGAGTGCTTGTATCTGTAGCACAATTGAGCTACACTTCATATATGACTAAAACCGCAACCGTCCGTGCACGCATTGAGCCTTCGGTAAAAGAGAAGGCAGAAGCTATCCTACGAAAGATTGGTATCACACCATCAGAAGCGATTAGTGTTTTTTATCACCGTGTTGCGGCTGATAAAGCGATACCTTTTTCGCTTCAGGTGCCAAATGCAAAAACACGCGCCGCACTTCGCAGCGCCGAGCGTGGCGATGGAAGGGCGTACCGCTCAGTAAATGAACTTTTTGAGAGTACGCTTGGTAAAAAATGGCATGCGAAGCGTCCACGCTGAGCAGGCTTTTCGTCGTGACTTAAAGCGTCTCCAACGCCGTGGCGCAGATGTGCGGCTCCTTTATCGCATACTTACAAAATTAGAAGTTGGAATGCCTCTTCCGCATAGAGCACGCCCACATCTGCTTCACGGTGAGTGGCAAGGATACTGGGAATGCCACATAGCAAACGACTGGCTTCTCGTGTATTCTTTCACAGAAAATGTTTTGGCCCTTGTTCGCACCGGCTCGCATGCTGACCTTTTTGAATAAAGATACTTCAGATATAATAAAAAATATAAAATTATTTCGTCATTATGAATGATTTAGAGCAACTGCTATATTATAAAAAGAAGAATCCCCACAAGGACGAAACCTTGTAGGGGCTGCTCTTCTATTCGTGATATTCCTATGATACTAAACACACATAATCAGTCAAGAGCACGACTTCTCATCGTTACCCAAACAGTGGACACGCAAGACCCTGTACTGGGCTTTTTTGTGCGGTGGATAGAGGAGTTTGCGAAGCACACGGAGGAAGTGACGGTCATTTGTCTTAAAAAAGGGAAGTATGAATTGCCGAAAAATGTGACTG
>QIHV01000054.1 GCA_003229135.1 Candidatus Kaiserbacteria bacterium
GTACGGTGGGCGCGCTGAAATTGTTGCGGCAACTAATGCTCTCGTTGCAGATGGCGTGTAAGCAGTTACCGAGAATACGTTTGCAAAGAAACTTTGGTCATATCCAATGCCTGACCCGGACCTAATCATTCGCACAGGCAGTGAAAAACATCTTTCCAATTTTCTCCCATGGCAGTCAATTTACAGCGAGCTCGCGTTTACAGATACTAAATGGCCGGATTTTTCACAAAAAGAACTCAACGCAATACTTGAAGATTTTACATACTGCGAGCGCCGGCACGGGCGATAAACACAATTTTACTGGTATTTTTAATCTGCTGACGGTAGGGTGGTTATATGAAGATCTCTATACTCTACGAAGATGAAGGTATTGTTGTAATAAACAAGCCCTCTGGCGTTATGACACACCCCGACGGATACCACACGAGCGAAACAGTATCAGACTGGTTTGCGCGGCACTATCCAAGATCAGCGCGCGTGGGCGAACCGATGCGTTTGGCATCAGGCGAAGAAATAGCCCGCCCTGGTATTGTGCACCGTTTGGATATCGACACTTCGGGTGCACTGGTGCTTGCAAAAACGGCGCAGGCTCACGCGTTTTTTAAACACGCCTTCCAAATGCGTGATGTAAAAAAAACATATGTGGCACTTGTGTACGGTGTGCCGCAACCACCTGATGGAATTATTAATTTTCCAATTGGTCGCTCGCGTAAAGATTTTCGACTACGCTCCGCACAGCCCAAGGCTCGTGGCACATTGCGCGATGCCGTCACACACTACGAAGTTGTGGGGGATATCGGTACACACGCACTGGTAAAGGCCTTTCCAAAAACAGGGCGCACTCACCAAATCCGTGTTCATTTTAAAGCTATTCATCATCCGGTAGTGTGCGACACGCTCTACGCGCCAAACCATCCTTGTGACCTAGGAATGAACCGTCTTTCTCTTCACGCATACGTTCTTGACCTGCCAATGCTTGGTGGCAAAAGGCAAGAATTTATTGCACCGCTCCCGAGTGACTTTGCCGCTGCTGTGGCGAAATTCCCCAGCAATGAGATATTTCAAGCCGTTCCCAAGAATACATAGTTTGCCACTTATGGGCGAGATGACTCTGCTTGATAGTTGATACAATCAATCAAAAGTTTGATTTCGGGTCTTTATATGATACAGTGCCGCACATGAATACTGTTATTTCCCCAGTAAAAAGCAAGGAGCGCAGTAAACTCGGTATACGCTCTGGTGACACTGTGCGCGTTCACCAGAAAGTTATTGAAAAAGGCAAAACTCGTATACAGATTTTTGAGGGTCTCGTTATTGCGGTAAAACACGGATCTGAAGCTGGCGGCAGTTTTACTGTGCGCGCCACACTGTCGGGTGTCGGTGTTGAAAAGATATTTCCACTCTATACGCCACTAATTGATAAAATTGAGATTGTAAAACGCTCGAAAGTACGTCGTGCCAAACTTTATTTCATTCGTGAAAAAGCAGCAAAAGCGGTACGCCGTCAATTGCGTAATGCACGTATGATGAACATCTCAACAGATGATTTTGCAGAAAAAGAATCCGAGGAGCCGGAGCAAACACCAGAAGTGGAAGTGCCAACAGAAGGTGAGAATACTGCTAAAGTAGCTACAGCCGATGAAACTACCACGACAGATATTTCCGAAAATACTCCAGCAGATGACGCGCCAGATACTCCACAGGAAACGCAAGAAGAAGAAAAGAAAGAAGAAGTTGCCGCCTAGCGGCAATTTTTATTTGTAAATGCCGTATGCTACCAGTATAGTAGCAAAACACCTGCCCAGGTGGAGAAATTGGTAAACTCGCTACCTTGAGGTGGTAGTGCCGAAAGGCTTGGAGGTTCGAGTCCTCTCTTGGGCACAATTAGACACATGAAAAAACTTCTCATTACACCACTACTCGTCTCGGTAGCAGTACTTGCTGCCGTGTTTGTGTGGGGCGGTCCAGGTGCTTTCTTGGTTGCTGTTGCACTTGCCGTACTTGAGGTGGCTTTTTCTTTTGATAACGCCGTCATTAATGCAAAGATTTTAGAAAAAATGAATGAACGCTGGCAACGGTATTTTCTTACGTGGGGAGTATTAGTATCGGTTGTCATTGTACGTTTTGTACTTCCAGTACTTATCATAAGTATCTTGGCGGTGCTTTCTCCTTGGGTAGTTACCACACTAACTTTCGCTGACCCAACGCGCTACGGCGCATTGATAGCATCGGCTGACCCTGCAATAAAAGCATTTGGAGGTACATTTCTACTTCTGGTTGGTCTGAGATATTTCTTTGATAAAACAAAAGAAGTGCATTGGTTTGATGCGATAGAAAGTCGGTTTGCGCGTTGGGGGCAGGTGGAGGCGGTCGGTGTTGCTTTCACACTTGTGGTACTTTTTTTAGTTGCCACATTGGCACACGAATCATCAGCAATTATTTTAGAGAGTGGGGTATTGGGCACAATACTTTTTATCGTTATGGAAGGCGTAACGCAGGCACTTGGTTTAGAGGCGGAGACTACCATAAAATCTGGATTAGCACTTTTTCTTTATATCAATGTGCTCGATATGGCATTTTCACTCGATAGTGTTGTGGGAGCTTTTGCCATTACGGTATCGGTACCTGTAATTATCGCCGGGCTGGGCATTGGAGCATATTTCGTGCGTACTCTCACACTTATGTTGGTACGTGGTAGAACACTGAAAAAGCTCCTGTACCTTGAACATGGTGCACATTGGGCAATATTG
The DNA here is from genome assembly GCA_003229135.1 of Candidatus Kaiserbacteria bacterium. Lineage (GTDB taxonomy): Bacteria > Patescibacteriota > Minisyncoccia > Phycocordibacterales > Phycocordibacteraceae > C7867-001. Next base: position 2,751 of record QIHV01000054.1, read on the forward strand.
GCACTTGCATTTTCTATGTTTGTGGCGCTCCTCACGCCAATCCCCGATTGGTTCATCGCTTCTCTGAGCGTTTCTATTATTCTCTTTGCATACTTGTCTTCTCGACGTGCACCTGTCTATGATCTGGCAATGGTAGAGTAGAAGTATGCTCTACACACGAAAAGGAGATGCTGGTACCACGAAAGTTTTTAATTGTGACCAGCGTATCTCTAAATCATCTAAAATATCTGAGGCACTTGGCGCATTGGATGAGCTCAACTCATTTATTGGGTGGTGTAAGACGCATAACTCTTTACGTCCGATATTGTCGGTACCCACGGGAATGAAAAATCCAACCGCAGAGCCGCTTGCCACAATTCTAAGTGATGTGCAAGAAGCACTTTTTATCATACAGGCACAAGTAGCGGGCGCACCAAAGAAAATACAAAAACGGCGCCTTACTTCTATTGAAAAAACCATAGATGCTATTGAAAAAGTCTTGTGTCCAATTACAGGATTCACCATTGTTGGTGGCACGGAGCTTTCCGCAATGCTTGATGTCGCCCGCACCATAGCACGCAGAACAGAACGACAGCTCGTGGTGGTTCACGAAGAGGGACGTGAAAAAATTTCTGCAAACACACTTGCATATGCCAACCGCCTCTCATCACTTCTTTTTGCTTTGGCGAGGTTTATAAATCACACAGCCGGAGTTTCAGAAGCAACGCCCTCGTACCGTTAATCTTTTACCAATCTCTTTCATATGGTACAACTTACTTTGTTCTTATTGTTATGATAAACACATGGCGGCTATGGTGTAACGGTTAACACTCGAGTTTGTGGAACTCGTAATCAGGGTTCAATTCCCTGTAGCCGCCCCAAAAAGCTCTTCTGGTAAAATGTTACAATTTTGAAGATGTTTCTAGACCCACTTTTTATTTTTGGTGCTAAATATATGTATATGGTTATCGTTGTGATTGCCGGATTAGTTTTTTTAACTTTTCCTCTCACGGATAAAAAAAGGATTGTAATACTTGCTGTTATTTCTCTACCGCTTACATATGTACTCGCTAAAATAAGTTCCCATTTCTATTTTGACGCGCGCCCGTTTGTGGTGGGGCATTTCATACCACTCGTGTCACACAGTGCCGACAACGGTTTTCCCTCCGATCACGTGTTACTCACATCAGCCATTGCCGTCCTATTCTATCCTTTCAGTAAAAAAACAAGTTATTTGTTACTTCTGCTAGCCGGTTTTGTTGCCGTTTCAAGAGTGTACGTTGGTGTGCATCACATTGTAGATGTATTGGGTAGCTTCGTCATATCCATAACAGTTATTTTTTTGGTATATGTATTTATACAATATGTTCGCCGTGCTCGTGTAAAAGATGTAAAAAGTAACGAGCCCATTAGTGTAAAAGAGTCGTAGGGAGAGTTATTTATGTGCATTACCGCACACATAACAAAACGTGGTACGCTTCCAGTATGTTTAATTTTAAGGAGCTGTTTGCGGGCGTAGTACTTATCTTTTTACTTGGCATAGGAGGTTTTCTATATCGAGTGGCAATGGAAAGCTCATATCAAAATATCCCGATTAGTACTTCCGGTCACCCATGTACTTCCACGCAGTGTTTGACCACCAATGTAAAGTTACCCAATGTTGGTATTTCCTTTACTCTTCCCGTGGAATATGCGCTTGTCGCAACAAGCACACGGCCAAACTCTGCGCTAGTAGCCACGTACGTAAAAGGTGAGTTCACTAATGCGACAAGTACAATATCTGATGTAATTAACATATATCGTTATGCCCTTGCCAAAGGACGAACAGCAGATGAAATTATGCGCAAACAAACAGTGTTTACTCCTTCAGGGCTCTCACCACTTCTAATGAAGGAGTTCACAAACATAACGCTCAATGGTAATACATTTTCACGTATTACCATTGAGCGGCTGGGTGGGGTAGTACAAACCGCGTACTATATTACACATGCGCAAAGCATCTTTCGATTTGACATAACCGAACACGGTGTAGCTGATTGGGCAAACCCAACACTCGACGCAGGCAACTTGCAGGGGAACAAAACACTTCACACACTCCTTTCCACACTTCAATTCAGTGCACAGCACACCACACCCTTATAATGGTAAAATAATTAAGTAATAAATAATTTCTATACATATGCACAATGATTTTTGGAGTACTTCCGCTGGTAACGGTCCTGTCCGTATTGCCATAACAAGCGTACTTGCAATACTTGTACTTTTTCTTCTGGTTGAAACAGTAAATGTTGTCCAAAATTTTGGACAATCTACCACCGCACCTCAAAGTACCATTACAGTATCAGGTAGCGGAAAGGTAACCGCCATACCCGACACAGCAATGATTAACTATCGTGTCACCAACACGGCGCTCAAAGTTTCAGCTGCACAAGAAGAAACGACAAGGGTTGGGGATGCCGCTCTCGCAGTACTTAAAAAACAGGGGGTGGCGGATACTGACATAAAAACAACAAGCTATTCAATAAACCCACATTACGAATATCGTCCTTGTGTAGCTGGAGTGTGCCCCCCGGCAAAAATTACTGGCTACAATGTGACTCAGGCAATATCGGTAAAGGTTCGTGATACTAAAAAAGTCGGCGCTATTTTAGATGGGCTTGGCAGTGTTGGAGTTACAAATCTTACAGGTCCGAATTTCATAGTGGGTGATACTACTACACTTAAAAATCAAGCACGCGCAAAAGCAATTATTCAGGCAAAGGCGCAGGCCGAAACGCTCGCATCACAATTGGGAGTGCGTCTTGTGCGTATTACAAACTTTGTAGAAAACTCCAACATTCAGCGACCGTTCCCTATTCTTTTTAGCGCTAGTGCTCACACTAACTCTGTTAGGAAAAATGTGCCAACAATTCCGATAGGAGAAAATGAATACACAGAAAATGTCTCGATTACCTACGAGATTAAATAACAGTAGCTATTAACCGTTACCGCCAACCCCAAGTGCAAAGTATGCTGTAAATCTATTTATTACCTAATATTGATAATTTCTGATACTGCAATTTGGTATCTTTATATGTTTGACATAGCTTGGTGACTGTACTATCATAGTGCAATAGAAGAAGCCCGTTGGGCTTTTTTATTTGGTAAACTATATATCTATGCACATGTTATTCACCTATCTCAAAAACGTTCGTGCAGAATTCGTTCACGTTTCGTGGCCGCCTACACGCCGTGCGGTTGCACAAACCCTAATAGTCATCGCCATTTCTATTGTAACTGCAATTATAATCAGTCTGCTCGACTACGTTTTTACCAGTGGTGTGAGCCATTTGGTAGGTGGATAACCATTATCACATATGGAAAACAACGAAGATACAAAACGCATTACACATATTATTGATGAAACCAGTCCTAAAGTAGAGGATGCAAGTTGGTACACCATTCACACATACGCTGGCTACGAAAACGCTGTTGAGCGTAATCTAAAACAGCGTATCGAATCTCTTGGAATGGAAGATAAAATATTTGAAGTAATTGTACCGACTGAAAAGAAAATACGTGTAAAGGGTGGCAAGCGCGTTATCGAGGAAGAAAAAATCTATCCGGGCTACATACTTGTACGTATGATTGTCGACGATGATTCATGGTTTGTAGTACGCAACACGCCTCGTGTAACCGGCTTTGTCGGTTCCGGTACCACGCCAGTACCAATGGATGATGCCGAAGTAACTCAGCTTATGAATCGTATGAGTGAAGAGGTGCCAAAACATAAAATTGATTTGGTAAAAGGTGACCCTATCGCCATTGTTGACGGACCTTTCAAGGACCTCGAGGGAAAGGTTGGCGATATCGACGAAGAGCACGGCAGGGTAAAAGTTATGGTTGCGATGTTTGGTCGCGAAACCCCCGTTGAGCTTGATTTTTTGCAAGTCCGCAAACTCTAGTGTATGTTTCATCATATATGGCAAATATAATAAAAATAATAAAATTACAGATTCCCGCGGGGAAGGCAACACCGGCCCCTCCTATAGGCACGGCACTTGGTCCAGCAGGTATTAATATCGGTGATTTTGTAAACAAGTTTAACGAGGCAACTCGTGAAAAAATGGGTGATATTATTCCAGTTGAACTTTCTGTTTATGATGACCGTTCTTTTGACTTCATAATGAAGACTCCTCCGGCATCACGCCTCATCTTGAAAAAGCTTGATATGAAAAAAGCGTCACAAAAACCCGGCATTTCCAAAGCTGGTGTAATTACAGCCGCACAGGTACGAGAAGTAGCTCAACAGAAAATGCCGGACTTAAACGCCAATACTCAGGAAGCTGCAGAGCGCATTATTGCCGGTACTGCCCGTTCAATGGGAATCAATGTAAAATAATGTGCGTGCAGATATACTTGGTATAAACTCGTATTCCTATCCAACGGCACAACTCTCTTACGGATACAAACCCCGTGAGTCCTCATTTGTTTCCAGAAATGGAGATATTATTGCTGCTTTTTCAAAAATAGTTTGACATCCAGACATTTTCTATTTCTTGACGGACCTTTATTGTGTGGTAACTTGGAGTAAGATTTGTTGAACATTGAAAGGAGAGGTAATTATGAATACAGCCAACATATCTCCCCTCAGGGAGGTAACAACAGGTAAGCTGAGGCGTGATACCGTGAATATGTTGCGGTATGCACGATTTGTCATTTTGCTTAAAAAGGATGGCGAGCTGTCCATTATTGATAATGGAGCTAGAAGAGCAAACAGTCTTCCTTACGCTAAAATAATTGCGGTTCTGGGCCCTGTTCAATATAAGAATATCTTCTTACAAGAAAGTGTTCTTATGGAGATTGGTTATTCAAGAACTCGACCCTATGCTCAATTAGAGAAACGTCCGAGGGACGAGGCTGGTAACCGCTCTGGGCACCGTTGGAGTCTAAAGCCTCGCATACGAATACGAGGTCTCTCGGAAGAAGAGGTGGTGCTTATATACCCGAACATCGTTCGGTGTATGACCGCCATCGTGCTTGAGGAGCGCGAGAAATGGAAAGAAAAAGGGTTGTGGTGGACGACGGGAGGCGCTGGATATGTTGAGCGTGGGATACGCTTTACAGTTAGCCACTGTGACAAAATCATCCACAGGCAGATGATGCTTGAGGATGTTAGGTATAGGAAAAAGAAATATATATCAAAACATGTCAGATGGATTCATTCGTGGCTTAGAAGGTATAAGCGCTCATATTATTCATCGCGCAGACTAAAAACTCTCGCCGTATCGGATCGTATCGTTGGGCTGTTATCACAGCCGTACTATACGCCATTTTATCGTGTTGTCTTTTGCAGTCTTTTTACGAAAGGAACGCATGAGCGCATACTACTTGACTCTATAATAGAGGCATTTGGTCTTGATGTTTCTCTAGGCGAACAGGATACTTTTGTCTTGTCTACCGAGCCAGTTGTTTTACCGGAATTTAAAGACTTATGGTGCCAC
>QIHV01000032.1 GCA_003229135.1 Candidatus Kaiserbacteria bacterium
GTATATAAAGAAATCGGTGAGCCAGGTAAAGAAGAGGTGGGGAAGAAACGCACAAAATCAGTTGAGCTGCCGCTAGAAAAACTTGGTGGTGCAATTGTCTATACAAAACACGAAGGACAGTATTATCTTGCATTGGTACACGATGTATTTGGAAAATGGACTCTTTCAAAAGGACATATTGAAAATGATGATACTCCGGAAAAGGGTGTTACCCGTGTTGTACTTGAAGAGCTTGGTCTTACGGGCACAGTTGAAAAACAAATAGGTGAAAATGAGTATGTTGCATCACATCCAGAAAAAGGAAAGGTACGTAAACACGTATATTTCTTTTTAGTTTCATCTGGATTTGAACCAATTACTCTTAAAAAAAGTGGCGGTCTTGATGATGCCAAATGGTTTAGACTTACGGACATCCTTGACCTCAATTTTTATGATGATATGCTCCCAATTATTACGGCAGCCGTGCAAATACTACTTGACCACGACCATTCTGCCACATATTAATTTAATGCCAAATTTCAATTCATATGCACAACGCCTTGGGCTTACTTTCAATAATATTGATATTTTTGCCGAGGCGTTAACACATCGTTCATATCTAAATGAACACAAAAGCGTTACTGGTCACCATAATGAACGGCTAGAATTTTTAGGTGATGCAGTGCTTGAGCTTGCTACGACACACTTTCTTTTTAAGAAATTTCCAAATAAACCGGAAGGAGACCTTACGGCATATCGTGCTGCGTTGGTTAACACACAATCACTCGCTGAGACTTCGGAAGCACTCGGCGTGAACGATATGCTGCTTTTTTCCAAAGGTGAAGCAAAAGATACTGGCCGTGCTCGGCAGCTCATTCTTGCAAATACTTTTGAAGCTATTACAGGTTCCATATATCTCGACCAAGGGTATGATGCAGCAGAGAAATTTATTGCTACCAACATCTATCCGAAAATTGAATCCATAATAGTGAATCATTTGTGGCAAGATGCAAAAAGCCAATTTCAAGAAATGTCTCAGGAATATCGCGGTGTTACACCAAACTATAAAACCACTATGGAGAATGGCCCGGACCACGACAAGCGTTTTACAATAGGAGTTTTTTTAGGAGAAGAACAAATTGCAATCGGTGCTGGAAAATCAAAACAAGAAGCTGAACAAGCCGCTGCCGCTGCCGCACTTGATAAAACTGGTTGGTAATCTGGTAAGTACTCCAAGGTCACACGTACCGCGCCAGCAAATTACTTTTTTGTAGTAAAAAACGCTGTTATATACGGTATACTAAACATTATTATGTATCGTTATGCTTAAACAGCTCGAGATATCAGGGTTTAAATCATTTGCACACAAAGTAACGTTTGATTTTTCATCAAACGTAACGGCAATCGTTGGACCAAATGGAGCCGGCAAGAGCAATATCGCCGAAGCATTTCGCTTTGCACTTGGAGAACAATCAATAAAAAGTATGCGTGGAAAACGCAGCGAGGATCTTATTTTTAATGGGTCGCATTCATTAGCGCGTACAAATCGCGCATCTGTTGCCGTGGTATTCGATAACACGGCACACACATTCAAACTTGATTTTGATGAAGTTATTATTGAACGTTCAGTATTTCGTGATGGTACAAGCGAGTACACTATCAACGGTTCAAAGGTTCGACTGCGAGATATACAAGAACTTCTATCTGGTGCAAATATCGGTGATGCCGGGCATCACATTATTTCGCAAGGTGAGGCAGACCGCATTCTTTTGGCGCGACCACGTGAGCGAAGAGAGATACTTGAAGATGCGCTTGGTTTAAAAGTGTATGAGTTTAAAAAACAAGAAGCTCAGCGTAAACTGGAAAAGACAGAAGAAAATATTAAACAAGTTGAAGCTGTTCATAGAGAACTAACCCCACATTTGCGCTTTTTGAGTAAACAAGTTGAGAAGCTCGAACATACGAAAGAGATACGTCTGGAGCTTGTTGATGTCAGTCAAGTTTATTTTGCTATCGAGGATGCCTATTTGTCTAAAGAAAAAAGTCGTGCTATGGCGGCAAAAGCTACTGCCGTTGAGGCATTTACCTCAGTATCCGCAGAGCTCTCGGCGATTGACATACACACAATGCACAGTGAAGAAGGTGAAAAAATGGCACATACGGTACGCGCCGCCGAGCAAACATTAGAGCAAACAGTTCAAGAACATGCAAAACTTGCGCGTGAGGTTGGGCGTGTGGAGGGGATGCTTTCTGCTGCCTGCGATAGGCACAGAGAGATTACACATAACCATTATACAAAAATACCACGTAATGATTTAGTAATATTTAGAGATGAGATTGAGCGACAGGTACACGAGATATCCAATGAACCGTCAGCACTTAAAGCGGCACTCTCAACGATTAGTAGAATAACTCATGTATTTTTTGAAAAATTTGTAGTACGTGACGATGATTTCTTAGCTGAAGAAGAGCAAGCGGTACACAAGCTTGAAAATGAGAAAGTGAGCCTTTTGGTAAAAGAGTCCGCTTTTGCACAGAGTGTTGAGAGGGCACATAACGTTTTACAGCGCGCACGAGAAGTTGCTGCCGCTAATGAAGAAACTATTCGTGAAGGGCAGCATCGACTTGTAGACCTTGCACAAACAAAAGCTCGTGAAGAGGCGGTAGTTGCACGTGAAGAGGCGCGCTTTTCTGAGCTTGTTGTACTTACAAAAGTATGTGAGCGAGAAAAGGGCGAGGTACTTGCACTGGCCGGTGTGGCAGCAGTTTCATACACACCACTTGAAGAAGCTCCAACGGAAGATAGAGCCAAACAAGAAGAGCGCAGGCATTCTATGGAACGATTAAAAATTCGTCTGGAAGAATCAGGCGGTACTGGTGAAGACTTGCGTAAAGAACACGAAGATGCACTTGCGCGTGAAAAGTTTCTTTCCGGCGAGCTCTCCGACTTGGCACAGTCCACTAGCAGTTTACGCACACTTATTGATGACCTTAATGAGGAACTGGCAAAAAGTTTTGCACATGGCTTGATACAGGTTAACGAATCCTTCACAAGATTTTTTGCACTTATGTTTGGCGGTGGCGGAGCGCAACTTGTTCTTGAAGAAATATCAGAACAAGATGAAGATGATGAAGATATTATAACAACAAGATTATCACAACGCCCCGGTATTGAAATTTCCGTACATTTACCAAAAAAGCGAGTACAGTCACTCATACAACTTTCCGGAGGTGAGCGTGCGCTGACCAGTATTGCACTTATTTTTGCAATGAGTCAGGTTAACCCACCACCATTTTTGATACTTGATGAGACTGATACAGCACTCGATGAAGCCAATAGTAGGCGTTACGGTGATATGATTGAAAATCTTGCAAAGCATTCACAGCTTATCGTTATTACTCATAATCGCGAGACAATGAGTAGGGCGAGTATCATTTACGGAGTTACGATGGGTGACAATAGTGTATCAAAACTCCTTTCAATAAAATTTGATGAAGCTGTACAAGTAGCAAAATAAAAAAAGATGGATATAATTGCTACCTATACAATATTTGTTTATACGAACCGTATTAGTTGCGATACACACATACTATGACCCAAAATGAGGCACTTGATATTTTAAAAACCGGAGCAAATGTATTTCTAACAGGTGAACCTGGAAGCGGTAAAACTCACACCATTAATCAGTTTGTGAAATGGTTGAATACGCACGACGTAGAGCCTGCCGTTACAGCATCAACCGGTATTGCGGCTACACATATTGGCGGTATGACTATTCACTCATGGTGTGGCATTGGCGTGAAGCACTCACTTTGCGCCGAGGACCTTGATTACATTACTCAAAAAGAGCGTGTTGTACGGCGTGTTCGCAAAGCATCTGTGCTTATTATTGATGAGATATCAATGCTCAGTGCTGACACTTTTGAAATGGTTGATGTTGTGTGTCGAGCGGTACGCCATGACGCACGTGCTTTTGGTGGTTTACAGGTAGTACTGGCAGGAGATTTTTTTCAATTACCACCTATTGTACGTACTAGTATCAGTAACGTATCACCGCAAGGTGAGCTACTGGTACATAACGAACCCAAAAATGTATTCGCTTTTTCCAGTGAAGTATGGCAGCGCACAAATCCAATTGTATGTTATTTAACAGAACAATACCGCCAAGAGGACCCAACATTTCTTAAGATACTTTCAGCAATACGTAACGGTACTGTATCGAGTAAGCATAGAGAGTTGCTTATCGAGTGTAACAATGTGCCGGATAAAGACGCGCCGATACTTTTTCCACACAATGCCAATGTTGACCGTATAAATAATGCAGAATTAGAAAAACTCTCCGGTAAGGTACATCGTTTTGTAATGGAACGACACGGGCCAGATGTGCTCACTGACGCATTGGTACGTGGCTGCTTATCACCAGAGATTCTCTCACTCAAAGAGAACACACGTATAATGTTCACAAAAAATAATCCAAATCAAGGTTTTGCAAATGGCACGCTTGGTATCGTAAATGGTTTTGATGGTGGCAGACCAACCATTGAAACTTATGATGGCAAGATGATAACGGTAGAGCCGATGGAATGGGCGGTTGAAGAGGGTGGAAAAGTACGTGCACGCGTTATTCAAGTGCCGCTGAGACTGGCGTGGGCGGTTACCGTACACAAAAGTCAAGGGATGTCACTTGATGCCGCACGTATAGATTTGTCACGCGCTTTCGCATACGGACAAGGATACGTCGCTCTTTCGCGTGTACGTTCACTAAACGGGCTTACACTTGCTGGACTTAATCAACGCGCGCTTGAAGTACACCCGGATATTAAGGAAAAAGATTTGGTATTTCGTGAACAGTCAGCAGTAGCACAGCGTACCTTCATTGATATGCAAGAAAAAGAACTCTCAGCTATGCATACACACTTCTTGCATGCGTGTGGTGGCAGCACACACGAGCTGACACATAACCAGCAGATTTCATTACAAACAAAATGCTCTGACCCGACAAAAGCAACCCTTATCCTTTTGCGTAAGGGACAAAATATTGAAACTATTGCCAAAATGCGTAGCCGTAAACCAAGTACGATTATCACACATATTGAGAAATTATATAAAGACAATCAGATTAAACAAAAAGATATAGAACACCTTTTCCGTAACAATAGAGATGAGGTAGAGATGATATTTACCGTATTTGAAAAAATTGGCACAGACCATCTCGCACCGGTTTTTTCAAAATTAAGCGGATGTATTTCATATGACGTGTTACGTCTTGCACGAGTATCATTTTTGCTTAGAAACTAACAATAAAACGCCTTGACATAAGCGTTATTATGGTGTATTTCTTATTAAGAACATATGACTTGGTTGGTGCACATTAGTGTACGATTTATTCGTATAATACGGCATACCTACGAAAGGAAATGGCTTTTCCTGGCTTTTACGCTAGTTATTTTCCTATTTTCAGAGGCATTATTGGCGCATGCTGACCTATTACCTGACATGCCGACAGCTTCGGCTACCGTTGCCGCAACACCGAATATAACGCTAAATACCTCGCCACTTGTAGTGAATGACCCTATTTCGGGTACAAAGGTTAACGATATGCACAACGTTCGTGAGCTTCCGAGCCATATCAAGATTCCAGCCATCAATCTGTCAGTTGCGGTTTTAAATCCAAATACGACAAATATTAGACTACTTGATAAGGCGTTGCTTTCAGGTGCTGTGCGTTACCCGCTTTCGGCAACTCTTGGTGAAAATGGAAATGTCATCATATTTGGACATTCGAGCTACTTGCTCATTCCATTTGATGAACCTTACAAAACCTTTAACGGAATCCAGAATCTGAAAAAGGGTGAGCATATACTTGTATCGTCAAAAACAAAGACCTACATCTATTCTGTTGACACAGAATCGAAAAAGAATATCAGTTCAGCGGCAATTCCATTACAAGTATCAGGGTCAATACTCACTCTTTCAACCTGTGATTCGTTTGGTAAAAAAAGTGACCGTTTCGTCGTGACAGCGCACCTTGTTGGTAGTTATCCGATTGGGAGCTAGTCTCACTCGGATAACTCTCCGCAAGGAGAGGGGAAAATAGTTCTTTTCACCACAAACTGTCGCCAGTGCGGCAAGGAGTCAGTAATGAAAACTGTAGTAATACTGGTATTCACAATGTTGGTATATGCTGTATCCGCATCCGCACACACAGTGGGAAATATGGAATTTCATTGGCAACATTTCGGTGCCGCGCCGTATGCACTGTCACGTACCAAAGCGATGCAGACGCGCGAAAGTGCATTTATCAAACTGGGGCTTCCTCATCAGGTTGTTGCGCTCTTTATGGAGACGACAAAGAAACCTGGCAAGGAAATACGTCTGGTAAATGGAGACCGTCTCTCCGCAATGCTTTCGCGAGGGGGGATCGTACATAGGAACGTTCTAGTCGATTTCACCACACCGCCGATAAGTGGCAATATGGAGTACGCTGCACCGGCCGAAGAGTGGCAGATTACTTGGCGAGGACGAATCTATGTGCTCATCCTTCCTAAAATTTGCAACAACTGGTCGGTTCGTATAGCGGTATCGGCATCGTCATCATGTGTGACGGTAACTTTCCATGTGCAGCCGGGTGACCAAGTACGATATGCTGTATTTACCCACCAAGGTGAGCGATTACCGTCCAGTTGTTGGAGTTTGTCTGATGGGGAAGAAATATCAGCAGCACCTTCGCCATGCACGGTGTGCAACTGGGTCGGTCCTTTGAGTATTTTGCCTAATGGTTTTAGTGTGAAATATTCAGGCCTGTACCGTGCGCACTCACGCACACAAGTACTTCGTTTCCCCAGAAAAGTAATTGGGGATTACATTGCTTTGTGTATAACTCGTGTTGACTTGGGAGAATCCGATTCGTGGATTATTCCGCCATCTAGGTGGCGGGAAATTACAATCCTCTCTGTACACGTACCATACGACGGAAAACGCTGGCCAGTATGGGGATCAAAAGCAACCAACTGGTCTTTGTGGAAAAACAAAGGCCAATGAAACTTTGAGTCTGGTGCGACGGTATGGCTAGCCATACCGTCGCACAGGAGACTCTTTTTATACAACTATGAACAAAATATATTCAAATAAATCTCCCCACCCGATAATTATCGGTGTGATGGCCATTCTTGCAGTGGTTATTTTTGGTGCAACCATTGCATTTGCAACTGGAATAGTTACCCCGACACAGGCATTTGCTCAAGTGGGACCGCCATGTTGCACACTTCCGCCACCACCACCTCCACCACCACCGCCACCACCTCCACCACCACCGCCACTGCCAGTACCGACCTGTACACTTTCAGCAAATCCGGCCACGATAGAAGTGGGGGATAGCTCAAAACTCTCATGGACAACAACGTATGCCACTTCATTTAAAGTGAACCATGGTGTTGGCAACCTCACACCAGTTGCAGGCGGTTCAACATATGTATCGCCAGTTATTCCGACCATTTATACTGGTACTGTAACTGGTTCAGGTGGAACAGCTACTTGTCATACGGTTGTTAAGGTGACACCCCCACCACCTCCGCCAAAACCAACCTGTACTCTCACCGCGACGCCTGCATTCATACACAAAGGGCAATCATCAAAACTCTCATGGACAACAACGCACGCCACTTCATTTAAAGTGAACCATGGCGTTGGCAACCTCACGCCAGTTGCGGGTGGTTCAACATATGTATCGCCAGTTATTCCAACCACTTATACCGGTACAGCTACCGGAAAGGGTGGCAGTGTTAACTGCGGTGCGACAATCATGATTGGGCCACCTCCGCTACCGCTTCCGCCAACCTGTACTCTCACCGCAGCACCAGCTTCCATTAATCCTGGAGGTCATTCGGTATTATCATGGAAAACTAAATATGCCGTGTCACTTTTTATAGATCATGGTATTGGCACGTCAACACCGGTTACAAGTGGATCTGTGACCACATCACCGCAATCAACTACTACATACGTTGCAACAGCTACGGATGCTGATGGTATCAGTGCTGTGTGTGACGCGACTGTCACAGTGAGTGGAGGCGGCGGCGGTGGAGGCGGCGCGCCAAGTTGCACACTAACAGTATCACCTACGTCCATTGTGGTTGGTAGTTCAGCGACTCTTTCATGGGGCGGTACTAATATCATAAATATATTTATTAATAATGGT
>QIHV01000014.1 GCA_003229135.1 Candidatus Kaiserbacteria bacterium
TATATATATCTATTGCTGCAGTAAGACTACGAATTGGGTTGGTAATTGAGCGGATGATAATAAAAAATAGTATTGCGATTACAAGTAGGAAAATAGACATCAGCACAAATATTTGTGTGTATGTGTGTGCTCCTGGTACTGTAATCAATATCAAGTTTCCATAAAACCACACCAGACCATATCCAAGTATTACCAAAACTATAAATGTACCGACAAACAGTTTACGTAAAGACATATATTTATAAAATACCAGATTTGTAGCTTATTTACACTCTAGCACTGTGTAAAAACTGCGCAAATGATAGTGGTATGAAATAATTATATTATTTCAATAATATACACAAAAGCACCGCCGAAGGAATCTTTCATAAGATCCCTAGGGCGGTGTATGGCGTTCAGTCGACACCAGCAGATATCATAAACTCAAAATCGCTCATCTTGCCGTGTATCGGGCACGTTGGATTTGGGCATGGCTTCACGTTGTGAATCGGGCACGTTTTACTAACACGCCAATCTCCACCTTCCCCGTTCCAATTATCCGGTGGTGGATACCGGCAGTCGCATATTTGTGCACATAAGCAACCATTATTTGATTGAGCTGGTGCTTCCCAGTTCTCCGATATTGATTTCTGACAGTCCGGGCAGTGCTCACCTTTCAAGAGATAGACTGCCGTAACTTTTTTACATTTGGTACAGCGCCGTGCTGCACCGTAGAGTAAGAGGTCACCATCCTTCAATTCGGTCCCCACCCATCGGCGTTTCACTTGTCTCTGAAATCTGGGTCTACCCTTACTGTCTAGAAACCTTGTTAGAAAATTACCTTCACTATTCATAGTGCACCTCCTTTGGTACTATCTATTTTAGAAAAATACTCTAAATACTTTTCTTTCCATATTTACTTTACCACATTTTTATATATTCACAATCCCCCGCGTAATATTATCTTGAAATATAATGCTGTTTCTCGTAAATATCCATTTAACTAGTACCCGGGGCCGGACTCGAACCGGCACGGAGATTTTTGGGCCCCCTCAGGGTTTTAAGCCCTGTGTGTCTACCATTCCACCACCCTGGCAAGCACGCATAATCACGATACCACGAATTATGTACTACTGAGTAGTAGCTGCATTTTATTAAATAACCAGAGGCCCGGGTGGGAATTGAACCCACGCATATCGATTTTGCAGATCGATGTGTTACCACTTCACCACCGGGCCATTTTAATTAACAGTACAAGACCTGCCCATTTAAAAAGCATCCTCTTTGATGCACTTGGTAAATATATCGCATTATTTATACAAATGTAACTTGACTATACTTGTGTACTTTTCCCATCATCCTCTGTCAGGATTATTTTCTTTATCATTAATTTCTTTTGAGAGTTCATCGAGGTGTTGACGATTTTGTTCGCCCACATCAAACTCAAATTGAATTCCAGGTATTGGTGATAATCTGGATTCTTTTTTCAAATAGTTAAATAAATTACCCCTATGACGTTGCAAAAATTCTAATGCATTATGGGTATCAATATCCGGGAAAATACTTACATATACCGTTGCTTTGGTACGGGCACGCGAAAGTACTACACGCGTCGGAGTAATGAGTGTGCTGCGATTAGCTTCACGAGCAATGTATTGCGATACCAAGCGCAATATGAGTCCCTCTTCAGAACGGTCACGTTGAGCAGACATATTTATGCATCTACAACGGTGTAGGCGGTTATAATGTCACCCGCCGCAACACCTGCACGAGTTTCAATTTCAAGTCCGAATTCACCTTCAGTACGAATTTCTTTTACATTAGCGCGGGCTTGTTGCAGGTTTGTTATTTTGCCACGACCGACTTCAGCCTCACGACGTACAATCTTTATTGATGCACCCATAGAAAACGTACCCGAGACAAGACGTGCACCAGCGACCTGCTTGTGTGTTGTTGAGCCAAATATCTTGAGTATTTTTGCTTCACCAACAATATCTTCTTTTGTAATGTGCGGTGCACGTTCACTCAAGAGTTCTTCGACACGAGCTTCCAGATTATAAATAATGGTAAATGTCTCAATAGGAACACCCGTATGCTGAGCCATATCACGTGCGGAGTTTTCTATCGGTACCTGAAACGCAACAATTACTCCACCCATAGCACGTGCTGTTTTCACATCATTTTCAGACACGGCGCCCACGCCAGCATCAAGGATACACAATACTGCACGTTCGTGTGTTACTTTTACAAGTTCGTGACGAATTGCCTCAATGCTACCTGTAACATCTGCTTTAATAATGAGCGGTAAGGTTGCCATATCACGAGAAACAGCCTCAATTGGTTTGTCTATATGTGTGGAGTTATTCTTTACTACAAGTGCTTGTGCATTTTTTCGTGAAGAAACTGTACTGAATAATGCTCCTGCAGATGGTAAGACTGAAAAGCCGGTAACGACTGCGGGCATTGATGGTGTGGCGGTATTCACACGCTCCCCCAAAAAATTCTCTATAAAACGTACAGGTGCGTAGGCGTTATCAGCAACAATAAATGTACCCATGGTAAGAGTTCCATCTTTAATGATAAGTGTTACTGAAATGCCGCGCTTTGGATCTTGTGTTGACTCCAACACAAAGCCGGTCGCAGGAAGTTGTGCATCGGCGGAGAGCCCTATCATATCGGCAGTTAAAAGTACAAGGTCGAGAAGTGCTGGAACGCCTTCACCAGTTTTTGATGATATCGGCATATATGACACCGACCCACCAAGACCTTCAAGGTAGATTTCATTCTCAATAAGTGAGTTCTTGGAATGCTCTACATCCGCATCACGCTTATCTATTTTTGTGAATGCAATAACGTAGGGAATCTTTGCTTCATTGATAGCTTCAAGCGCATCTAATGTTTGTGGTTTTACACCTTCATCAGCCGCAACTACGAGAATGGCAACATCCGCTGCAGATGCTCCGCGCGCTCGAAGTGCGTGAAAAGCTTCATGCCCCGGAGTGTCGAGAAAGGTAATACGACGCATTACCCCCTCATACTTATGTTCAACTTCGTATGCAGAAACGTGCTGTGTAATACCCCCAGCCTCTCTTGCAACTATATTTGTTTTACGTATATAGTCCAAGAGTGTCGATTTGCCATGATCGATATGTCCCATTACAGCGATAATTGGTGGACGAGTAGTGCGTGCCATAATACAACCAGTACATCACAGCACGCAGTGAAATGCAATTTTTTTATTATTGGTATGAGCACAGATGCTTTATACTGATATTTATCATATTCTATGGCAAAACGAAAGAAGAAAAATATTGAGCGCGCATTTGCCGCACCGGCTGAGATACTTGAAAAGAGTCTGAATGTGGCAGCGCGTGGTGAAAAGGCAGTAGCTCACAACAAACCGATACGACGTGCCGGTGAATACTGGAGCAAGCTCGGTCCAGGGCTAACAACAGGTGCTTCCGATGATGACCCGTCGGGAATAATCACTTATTCTCAGGCAGGAGCACAATATGGCTTTCAGCTTATTTGGCTTTCACTGTTCACCTTTCCGTTTATGGCGGTAGTACAAGAAATGTGTGCACGTATCGGCATTGTGTCTGGACGTGGACTTGCTGCGAACATACGTAGTCATTATTCATCAAAGGCACTTTATATAGTTACCCTACTTCTCTTTGTGGCAAATGTACTGAATATTGCCGCAGACCTTGGGGCGATGGCGGCAGCAATGAAATTACTTACGCCATTAGCAAATATTGAAATGCTTGTTGTTGTATTTGCGCTTGTGAGTTTGATACTACAAATTTTTACTAGCTATGCTCACTATGCAAAATATTTAAAGTATCTAACAATCGCTTTGTTTGCATACGTTTTTACAGCATTTGCCGTACACTTGGATTGGGCGCAGGTATTGCAACACACTGTGATACCATCTTTTTCATTTACTAAAGGTCAGTTTTTTCTTCTAGCCGCTATTTTGGGTACAACTATTTCTCCATATCTTTTCTTTTGGCAAACATCGCAAGAGGTTGAGGAACGCATACAGCATGGAGAAACAACTGTAAGGTTACGCCAACGTAATGTTACAAACGATGAAGTTTCCAATATGCGTGTTGACGTGTGGTCCGGTATGTTCTTTTCTAACTTAATTGCATTCTTTATCTTCGCCGCTTTTGCCGGAACACTTTATGTAAATGGCGGTACTATTATAACCAACGCGGCCGATGCGGCGGCGGCACTGCGCCCATTTGCTGGGAGTCTTGCATATTTCTTATTTGCAGCTGGAATTATCGGTACTGGGCTTCTCGCAATACCAGTTATAGCTGGCTCTACCGCCTATGCCATTGCTGAAAGTTTCGGTTGGCATTCTGGACTTTATAGAAAACTAAAACAAGCTTATGCTTTTTATGGAGTCATAATAGTTTCAATGGCAATTGGTGTTGCCGCCAATTTTATGCATCTTGACCCTATCAAAGGGCTTATTTATGCAGCGGTTGCAAACGGTATTATTGCACCTGTCATCCTATTTTTTGTTATTCGTATCAGTGGCAATAAAAAAATTATGGGGAAACATACTAATGGGCGTACTCTGGCTCTTATTGGTTGGGCTACTGTTGGAATAATGGCAGTTTCCGGTATGGCAGCAATACTTTCCATGACATTATGAAAAGTAAAAGGACTCTTTTAAAAGAGTCCTTTTACAAAACACAAACTTATTTGCACTTATTTTTGTAGTGCACCCCAGAAGCCTATAATTGCGATGACGATTCCGGTTGCTACAACGACTGTCGCTGTTTGCATTCCAATGAGCGCCATAACAATAACCCATAGACCAAGGATACCGTTTACCCAGTGTTGCCACATATAAGTAGTAAAAAATTAGAAGTACTAATTTCGACCATATACGTTGTGGAGAGACTTTGGGTGCCTCTCTAATATAAGTATACACTTTTTTTTATTTAAACTACCTTATCATCCTGCTTATCTTTTATAATACTATCGGCTGCTTCTGCTTTTGCATTTTCAATTTCCATACGTACAGCTTCGTGTGCAATGGTTCTATCTGCAGTAGATCGCAAATGATAGACATTCATAAGAGAAAATGTCGCCATACCGGCCGCTACAATACCAAGTACATTGATAAGAAAAGTAGCGAGGGCACCGAGGGCAACACTAAGATCGAGCCAAGCAAACCCTATGCCAGCCACTGCAAGTGGTGGAATAAGTGCAACCGAGATAGCAATTCCAGGAAGTGTCTCAGAAAGTTTCGGTTTAACAAGTGTGTATGCAACCGCGATACCTGCTATTACACCAACCAAAAGTGATATGAGAGATGGCGAGGTATTTGCCATCATAATACCTGTCTCTTTCATCACGCCAGTATGTGTTGCTGAAAAGAAGATAGCTGCAATAGCGGATGCCCCAATAGCAATTATAGATGCTTTTGTGATTGTCCAAACTGATTGCCGTAAAAGTAACGGGTCAGACATAGAAAGCCCAAGCGCCACTCCAAGTATTGGATAGAGTAGCGGCGCAATAAGCATACTTCCGATAACAATTGGAACACTTCCTATGAGAAGCCCAAACGACGCCATAAAAATCGAAAGAGTAATCATAAAGAAAAAATCAAAATCTGGGGTGGCGCGCTCAACCAATGTGTGGACCGCATGATTTTTATCAATATTTTCGATGGTTTGGAAACGAGAAAGAATACTCATATGTATGGTGTGGATACTTTTATTATATACAGTTATTTTACTACATACGTGCAGTACCTGATAGTGAAACATTTATATATAACCATAAGTAAAAGCCGAGGCTCCGCCTCAGCTTTTACTTACTTTGCGCGGCCGATGGGACTCGAACCCACAACCTTCCGCGTGACAGGCGGATGCTCTAACCAGTTGAGCTACGGCCGCAATAAGCACAAAAACAACTCATACAATAGCACAATTATTTCAGACTACTCGAAATATCACTTTTTTTCAAACTGGTATTTCTATTTTAGAGAAATTTCATTCAATGTTGCTGCATCGAAAACAAATACTTTTGAATTTAAAACGGGGAGACATAATGTCTCCCCGTACAGTATAGTATGGCTCTATACTACTTTCTGCCATCTTCACGGATTCGCCTAACCAAACTCCTCATATGTTTTATTGCCAGTTTTGCTGTGGTAAATGTTGTGGAAAGGCTTGAAATTAGGACGCTACTACCACCATCATAAAAATCCACGGCACCAATCCACCCCTTAGTGGCTTTGTGGCGACCGTGAGACACGCAACGAATGTCGTTCTCCGGATCTTTGATGGTCTTCAAGACATTAGGTGAAATCACCATATCACATCTCCTTTGGTACTGATTGAAAGAAAGCTCCTTCTAGTAACTTTCTTTTGGAAGAATTTCCATTTCAATAATAACAAAGATTTATATATTACGCAACACTTCCAGTATAAAGTAAGTAGGTATCAATTGATTTTATTTTGGTGCCGACGGTAGGACTTGCACCTACGACCTTGGGTTTATGAGTCCCATGCTCTAACTACCTGAGCTACGTCGGCAAAATAAGTGTTACCTGTGTGCAGCCACGATAACACACTGCAAAAGTTATACTATACCGAAATAAAAATATACTCGAATGAAGGTATCCTCACCTTTTTGAACGTAACATATAAATATAATGCCCTTTCTTGCGGTTGCCCATACCTGTCACAACGGATACTATTAAATATATGGTACAAAACGAACGCTCAGTATCAGAAATTATTGCACTATTACCAAAACGTTTCCGGATAGATCCAAATGTGTGTGCTTATCTTGAGCGTGTGTGGAAATATGCACAACAAGCACACAAGGGGCAAAGACGACGTTCTGGAGAGCCGCATACTGAGCATCTTTTTCGTACAGCAGAGATACTGTCCAAACTCGGTATGGGTCCCATTACACTTGCGGCTGCTATCCTTCACGACACTATTGAAGATACCGACACTACCGAAGACGATCTGGCTCACTTGTTTGGCAAGGAAGTTGCCTTGCTTGTACGTGGTGTAACTAAACTAAAAAATACAACAAATACCCGTCGAGAAAATTCATTTGAGACACTACAACATCTGTTTCTCATCGCTGCCCATGATTCGCGAGTGCTCATCATTAAATTATCCGACCGCCTTCACAATATGCGCACTCTTGAATATATGCCGCCAACCAAACGGCGGCGCATTGCACGTGAGACACTCGAAATATATGTGCCTACTGCAGACCGCCTCGGCATACAAATTCTTAAACGTGAACTTGAAGACCTGGCCTTTCAATATGTATATCCGCAAGAATACGCGCAAACTGTAGATTTTTTCACTAAACGACTTACACAATGTGAATCAGATATTGCTAATGCTGCTGAGACACTTACCTCAGTACTCACAGAGAAGTATGGTGCTGTACGAGTACAATTACGCACTAAGGGACTTTATAGCTTTTATAAAAAGCTTGGACGTAAAGATGGAAATATAAACGCTATTAATGACGTTGTTGTAATTCAAGTTATCGTTGCAACCATTCCGGAGTGTTATGTTGCACTTGGATATGTGCACGCACTATGGAAACCAATACCGCAAAAACTACGTGATTTTATTGCATTTCCAAAGCCAAACGGATACCAAGCAATTTGCACAACTGTTAGTACGGAGGTATTTAGTGCAGTAGAAGTACATTTATTCTCTGAAGAGCTGTATGAACGAGCGCAGTATGGTTATGCATTTAATTTTGCACACAGTGTTACACCACCTATGTTTCTGCACGCGCGCTCATATAGAATGGTAGCTACTATTCGGTCAATATTTCGAAAATTATTCTCCACCTCTACTGTCATACACAATATTTTCTATAAGCCAACATCTCATAATACCTCTACATAGAAATACGTTGATAAAAGTGGATAACATGACGATGTATGTTATGCACGCCAATCGGTTGCAACACCGCGCCATTAGAACGCATACTGTAGTAAACTACTTATTGTATGCGTTTATTATAAAGTATTATTTTCTATGTATAATTACCACCTTAAAGAGTTTGCGAAAATAGCTACGGGGCTTGTTCTCGCTGACGCAATTTCAGTACTATGGATTTCAATTGGGCATTTGCTACCAATGAATTTTCTAGGCGCCACACTTACAACCAATATCGTTATACCAGTTCTGATATTTGATTCCGTGGTTGCATTACTTCTTGCACATTATGGGTGGGGAATTAAACTTCCAGTCCGTACCATGCGCGAACGTGGAATGCTTTTTACTGTTGGTACGTTGTTTGCAATAGTTGCACTTGCTCACTGGGTACGTATTACATTCGGTATGAATCTTATACTTGGTAGCTGGGTAATTCCCGTATGGCTTTCATGGATTGCAATTACCGTAACAACCTACCTTTCGTATCTAAGTTTCCATTTCGCACTACAACGACAGCGCTGACACATTATGAGTGATTCTATACGACTATCAATTAATGAACCGGCCGGGCTTTCAACTGCCGAGGCAACTCGTATTCGTAAGCAGTTCGGTGCAAATATTCTTGAAGAAAAAAAACAGGGATTTTTTGCGAAAGTATTTTCATGGGTATTTACTCCAATCTCACTTATGCTACTTGCTGCATCGGCACTATCTTTTGTTGCTGGAAAGAGTGGAAATGGAGTAATTATTCTTTTTCTTTTTCTTGCAAACTTTGGTATTCGCATATGGCATGAAGGAAAGGCCGACAAGGCAATCGCAAAACTTCAGGAACACTTGGCGGTTTATTCACGAGTAAAACGTGATGGTGCATGGAAAAAGGTACCATCTTCAGAGCTTGTGCCTGGTGACCTTTCAATGCTAACCGTGGGTGCGGTTGTTCCAGCAGATGCAAATATCGTTTCTGAAACTAACCTTTCATTAAATGAATCTATGCTCACTGGTGAATCACTTCCACGTACGCATACTGTCGGTGATTTAATATATTCCGGATCGTTTGTAGCAACTGGTAATGCTCTTATTACCATATCTGCAACTGGTAATCGTACTTATTTTGGAAAGACACTTGCCTCTGTTGAACACGCTAAAAAACGCAGTGCACTTGAACAAGATATTATGACCATCTCACGGTTTCTCTCCATCTTTGCAATTATTGTCATTGTCATATTAACATTATTCCTTATTGAGCAGCCTGGGATCAAACTAATCGAGGTGCTCACTCTCGATATATCATTACTCATTGCCGGTATTCCAATTGCGCTACCAACAGTTATGAGTCTTATAATAAGTGTTGGCGTCTTGGATCTTGCAAGGAAACATGCTGTTGTCAGACGTATTGCTTCGCTTGAAAATCTCGCAAATGTAGATTTGCTTCTTTCTGATAAAACTGGAACACTGACAGAAAATCGTATTCGTGTTGATAACGTTACAGTACTTACTGCAAATGATGAAAAAGAGGTTGTTAGGTTTGCAGTAAGCGCGACAGACCCAGCCGAAAAAAATGCACTTGAAGATGCAGTGATTGAGAAGGCAAAATCCGTATTGGTGGCAAGTTTACAGCAACAAAAGTTTACTCCCGGTGATTCGGAACGAAAACGAAGTACTGCAATTGTAACCGACGACGGTCATGTGTGGACTGTCGCTCTCGGTTCGCCAAGTACCATTCGCGAACTTTGTGTATTTGATACTGATGACTTACGTAAACGTTTTGATACGGAAGTATCACAAGCTGCGGAACGTGGAGACCGTTCGCTTGTAGTTGCCGCACGAAAAGATACTACGGAAGAGCACGATCTACAACCGTTGGGTATTCTTTTCTTATCTGACACCTTACGCTCTGATGCCAAACAAACAATTAAAGAGATGATGGACGAAGGAATTGACGTCAAGATGCTTACGGGTGACGGAATTCAGATAGCTCGAGAAGTTGCTCATGAGCTTAATTTACCGGGTGATATTGTACCGCGTACAGTTTTTGATTCCCCAGAGACACTTTCCGCCGCCATGGAAACGGCAGGTGGTTTTGCGGAGGTACTACCTAAGGATAAATATTTAGCTGTTGAGTCTGCTAAAAAAACGCACTCTGTTGCTGTTACGGGTGATGGTGTCAACGATGTGCCGCCCATCAAAGCGGCTGATGTAGGTATCGCTGTTAAAAATTCGGTAGATGCGTTGCGCTCAACTGCTGATATTGTACTTCTAACTAATGGCATTTCCGTGGTACATGATGCCATTATTGATGCACGAAAGGTGTTTATGCGTATTTATCATTATTCTGTATATCGTATTTCAGAAAGTGCACGACTCATAATTGTTATTGGTCTAATTGGAATATTGATTGGTAAATTCCCTCTTACACCGGTACAAATTATTATTCTTGCAGTCTTAAATGACTTGCCGATTGTCTCACTCGCCTTTGACCACGTACACATCACCCACACCCCAGCAACTATTGATGTAAAGCGGCGATTTCTACTTGGTACTACGTATGGCATCACCGGCGTACTCAATAGTATGGCCATGCTTTACGTTGTACTGTTTGCTTTACATCTACCGTGGGGACAAATACAAACACTATTTTTCCTCCAACTCGTAGTATCGGGAAATTTGCTTATTTATATTGCACACACAGAGAGGCGCTGGTTCCGTCACTTACCAAGCTGGCAGGTAATGGTAGCAATATCATCAACACAAATTATTGCGACATTATGGGCTTTAAGTGGATGGTTTACAACGGCAATACCTTTATGGGTCATCGGATTTGTATGGGTGTGGTCATTTGGATGGATGCAAACATCTGAGATGGGCAAAATGCTTGTCGCACGATTTACTCACGCTAAGGCTGGAAGCCCACAGGCAGTGCTAGATGCCAGTGCGGTTTCTTCCACTTAATATAATTATTATGACTGATTCACTAAAAGAAAAATTGATACAAACATTACAAGGTGAGGTATCTGATGCCGCCGACACGCTTGCCGCGGCAAGCCGTGATACAAGTTTATTTACTCGTACACCTTCTCTTGTGGTGTCTCCCAAAGACACTTCCGATGTCGTAGCACTGGTTAAAGAGATACATACCGCTAAAAATACGGATAAGAATGTATCTGTTACTGCGCGTTCTGCAGGTACCGATATGTCGGGCGGACCACTTACCACATCCGTCGTAGTGAGTTTTACACCACATATGAATCATGTCATTGAAGTGGGTGATGATTACGCCATTACGGAACCTGGCGTGTACTATCGTGATTTTGAAAAAGAAACTCTTACTCATGACCTCATACTACCCTCCTACCCCGCAAGCCGTGAAATATGCGCTATGGGTGGTATTGTCGCCAATAATTCAGGAGGCGAACGCACGCTCGCTTACGGCAAAACAGAACATTACGTTGAAGAACTTGATGTTGTACTTTCAGATGGCTCTACCGCTACTTTCAAAACACTCTCACCGAGTGAACTTGAGGAAAAGAAACAACTTGAAACACTTGAGGGAGAAATTTATCGAAAGATAGATACATTACTTACAGAAAATGCCGATGAAATAGAAGCTCGTCGGCCAAAAGTATCAAAAAACTCTGCGGGGCTGGCTCTATGGAATATAAAAGATGCCACTGCAGGCACTTTCAATCTCGCCAAACTTATCTGTGGCTCACAAGGAACACTCGCTCTCTGGACACGTGCAAAACTGTCTCTAATAACTCCGAAAAAACACAGAGCTATGCTTGTTATCTTTCTGTCTGACCTTAATATACTTCCAGAAATTGTTAGCCGAGTACTCGTACAAAAACCGGAATCATTTGAATCATATGATGATCAAACATTTACTCTGGCAGTAAAGTTTCTTCCAGAAATGTTAGAGCAAATGGGTTTTATAAAAGCTGCGCGGCTTGGTGTTGATTTTATCCCTGAGGCAATGATGGTTGCAACTGGTGGTGTGCCAAAAATGGTGCTTATGGCTGAATTTGCGGAAGATTCCATTGAAGAGGCTGATAAAAAAGCATCTGCAGCACGTGATGCACTTTCTGATATGCCGGTACAAACAAAGATTGAAAAAAATGAAAAAGAATCGGAGAAATATTGGATTGTTCGACGTGAGAGTTTCTCACTCCTTCGAAAAAATTTACACGGTCTTTACGCCTCCCCTTTTATTGATGATTTTGTGGTGCCACCTGAAACATATTCAGAATTCTTACCAAAACTATACGCACTCTTAACACAATATAAAGACCATTTTATCTACACTATTGCAGGACACATTGGTAATGGAAATTTTCATATTATTCCACTTATGAATATTTCAAAACCGGAAAATAGAAAGATTGTACTTGAGCTTGCACCAAAAGTATATGATCTAGTTATTTCTTATGGTGGTACCACTACGGGTGAACATAATGACGGCATTATTCGTACTCCGTATCTCACTAAACTTTTTGGTGAAAAGATGACGGATTTATTTGCCCAAACAAAAAATATCTTTGACCCTCTTGATATCTTTAACCCTGGTAAAAAAGTTGGAGGTACGTTTGCTGATATCGAGCATGATATGCTTAAAAAGAATCAGTAACCTCGTCATAAGTTCTGATATATACTAAAAAATATCTGCTTCAAGCAGATATTTTTATAGGAGTGATTGATTAGTGCATTGGTTAGAATTGGTGCGGATAGGGAGAATCGAACTCCCGCTAGATGCTTGGGAAGCATCTGTTCTACCACTAAACCATATCCGCTTTCATTTTTATAAATTAAACCACCCGAACACACGCTGCCACCACGAATGTTTTTGACTTATTTCTACCGGTACTTTGGGTGGCACAACGATAATAACCCGCTCCCCGGGACGTGCAACTCCAAACGCTGTACGGATTGCCGCCTCCTGCCCGCGCGGTGTATTTAATGTGGCGATGCTCTGTTCAAGCATACGCTGACGTGTGGAAAGAGCGTGTGCGTCTTGTCCTGTCTCGTGTGCCATTTGCCATGCAAACTGTGCCTTTCCAATAAGTCCAAATATGAGTGAGCTAAGCCACAATATTATCAGTATCAGTATTGCTATCGTAACACCTTGTCGTATTGGGTTTTGACGTGACTGACGAAGTGGTTGGCGGATACGAGATTGCATACTCTTAGTATACCAGTGCACACACAAAAGACTTTTGCGGAAAGGTTATTGTGAAAATAAGTATTATGAACGGTCACTGTCTTGTACCATTTTCATAAAAACTTCCTCCGGAATATTTACTTTGCCATGTGCCGCCATACGTTTCTTACCACGTTTTTGTTTTTCAAGAAGTTTCATTTTACGAGTTATATCGCCACCATATAGGTGTGCCGTCACATCTTTACGCATTGCAGAGAGTGTGCGTGAAGCAATAATACGTCCTAACGCTTGTGCTTGAATTTTTGCCACAAAAAGCTGCTTCGGTAAAACATTATGAAGTTTCTCTACCATATGGTCTGCTTCCTCTTGTACACGACGTCTGGATACCACACGTGCAAATGCCGGTACCGGCTCATCGGCAACTAAAATCTCCAGCTTTACAACATCTGCAACACGTTTATCAAGAAAGCTATACGAGAGTGATGCATACCCAGATGAGATATTTTTTACTCTATCGAAGAACCCGCGCATAAGTTCACGAAGTGGCATTTCAGTAGTTAGCTCAGTACGCCCATCAGCATAATTTTCTGTAGCCATCACCACTGCTTCATGGTCATGGAAAAGCTGCATTAAACCAGAAAGCGCACTTGGTGGTGTAATTAATACAACCCTTACCCATGGCTCCTCAATAGCTGTAATATCACCAAATTCAGGAAACCGTGATGGTGTGTAGACAGTTTCGCGATTACCCTGTTTCGTTACTACCGTATAGGAGATTGTCGGAGTCGTTACAATGAGTTGCAGTGAAAATTCCCTGCGTAGTCGTTCAGTAATAATTTCCAAGTGAAGGATGCCGAGAAAACCGCAACGAAAACCCCTCCCAAGAACACCCGATGCCTCCTCCTCAAACGAAAGTGATGAGTCAGACAAGCGCAATCGCTCCAGCGCTTGTCGCAAGTTTGGTAAGTTATCCTGACTTTTAGGATACACCGACGCCCACACAACAGGATTGGGCCTATCAAATCCAGAGAGTGTTGATAGTGTGCCGCGGCGAGTACTGAGAGTGTCACCAACAGCAACAATACCAGGCTCTTTTATACCAGTTACTATGTAGCCAATTTCTCCAGCTGAGATTACTGATACAGGAATTTCATCAGGAGAAAATATACCAGTTTCAAGTGCATTAAACTGCTTCCCCGCCGCTCTAAAAGTTAAAGCATCACCCTTCTTCAAAGAACCGTCAAACACACGCACAAAGACTGTAATACCGCGGTGTGTCGAGTATGAAAAATCAAAAATAAGAGCACGAGACTCATTTACAGTGGATGCGCGCGGTGCAGGTACACGCTCTATAATTGCTTCCAGAAGTTCATTCACTCCATCACCAGTACGCCCCGATACCGATAGTACCGAATCAAATGATACTTTTAAAAGTCGTGCGAGTTCAACTTGTACTTCGTTTGCACGCGATGCCGTAGAATCAATTTTTGAAATAACAGGTATGATTTTACATCCTGCGGCACGTGCCATCGAAAGTGTCGTAAGTGTCTGCGCTTGTACACCTTGAGTCGAGTCCACCAAAAG
>QIHV01000068.1 GCA_003229135.1 Candidatus Kaiserbacteria bacterium
TTCCGTCGTGCATATTTATTGAATTATATAATCAAAAATTTATATTATTAAAATTAATTTACTCAACAATATTACAAGTCTTACAATATCCCATAACACGTAGAGACGTATAATATATTCCCAACAGTACGAGTATGATTGCAGCGGTAGCGAAATATGATTGGTACTCACTCACTATAAGAATAGTTCCAACTGACCCAAAAATTCCAAGAAATCCAATAGCACAAGGTACACACGTAACACTTGTTACCACTCCAGCGAGTAAACCGGAAAATATTCCTACGCCACCTTGTGCGATTACTTTAGAGTTTTGTTTCTCTTTACGTAAACGAGAAAAGATAAAGACCTGTAAAAGTATAAGTAGTGAGGTTGTAATGGAGAGAAGTACAAAAAGTACAAAGTCAGTTGGTGTATAAAGGCTCAATTGAAAGATGAATGTGTTGCCCGGGATAGTTATTACTGGAACTGATATATATAGTGTGACGAGAAGTATTGACAATACCACCAATGCCACCCGATAAGTCCATTTTGCAAGAATAATTTTAATTGCTGAGACAATTATTTTGAAAAAAGTCATAGAAACCTTATATTAACATGTTGGATATATTAGGTGCCGTAAATATTTATAATTACAAATTTCGTTGCTATTTTTTATTTTGATTCGGGATTTTCAAATTCTTCCCCCGGCTCCTTTGGTTCTTTTTGAATGAAATATGCCAGATGCAAAAATTCAGGAACACGATTTAGGTATGGAATATATGGAAAAAGTATAAATATAAGTAAAAACGCTCCAAGTATTTCTCCAGCAATTTGGTCACCATATGGATTATTAAGAAGATTAAATGCACTATTAATTACGGCAAGAGGTAGTAACCACCATGACCCCGGTGGCATTTTCCATACGCTTCCAGTTTCATCTTTGGTCATACCCAACTCAGCGGTATCCATATTGAGTGATGCCGCTCTATTGTGCAGGGCATTCATATCACGTAAAAAACGCAGTGTGTAGGTATTATTTATACTTGGATTTTCTTGGTTTAAAATAGTTGTATATAATCCGCTCTTTGCTATTGGCATAAGTGTACTTATCATTAACACCACGGGATTTGTAGTACTAGCTACCGCTTTAGTACTTGAGCTTATATTAATGCTTGTAGTGGCAGCGACAGTATATAGTTTTGCTTGCTGCATATATATTTTTTGCTGAGCTTGTGATGAGTTGGTAAATATTGTCCATGCATTATTGTTTTGAGTACCTGCTAAAAACTGCTGATATGGTATGGCTATAAAAACTTTTCGTGTATCAAATTTATATGGGTCTATAGAATCAAGATATGTTGCTGTACCTGAAGTATGATTGAATTCCTGTAACATCGTGGTAGCTACTAAATTGGGGTTTTGATTGGCAATATCGGCAATACGTACTGCTGGAACGTATGGAGAATGGAAAAAGAGAGCAAGTACAAGAATTATCACCGTAAGTATTCCGCCACGAAGGAATAGTTTTTTATGGTCTGCCTTAACCATTTTATATGGAGCATCTTTACGGTAGGGTCGTGAGACTCCGTAGGCATGTACCAAAATATAATGAAGAATAAAGAAAAATAATATAGTTAGAGGGATAATGATAACGTGTATTGCAAATGATTGTATGTAATTTAACGGATTGAGCCAGTAACCCAAATGTACACCATTCCAGAAATCAGCTCCGGAAACTGCTCGATATTGAGAAGAAAAATCACCACGTAAACCATAGCCAAATTCAGTTTGAATAAGTGCTAAAGAAAATATAAGTGCGCCCAGAACCCATACCATCCTCCGCGGGGCACGGAAACCGCTTGTAGAGAAACCTACAAGGATATGTAGTATAAGTATTGCAATAAATGCCTGCGCCGCCCAAAGGTGTACGCTGCGAAAATAAATTCCCCACGGTACCGTTAGCCACCAGTTCTGACCCATAAATGCCATAGTTACACCAGTTATGACCAATATCATAAGAGATGTTAGTGCCATGAAGCCAAGTGAATAGAATATTTTATTACCATAGGATGGCATCCTATGGATATAAACTTTATCTATGAGTGTTCTAAACGCGTTGGCGTTTTGGCTATATACAATTGGTTCTCGTTGCTCATTAGCCACAACTTTATCGTAGCACATCATTTTTTAAATGTACGCCACTATGTACACATGATTGTTATTAACTTAACGTATTTGCATTTTTATTGAAGCACTGATATTAATAAATGTATGGAACAATCATTTAGCGGGAAATCATTTGTTGCGTTGCGTATTACTTTTGGATTGGTATGGCTTATTGATGCCTCGTTCAAATGGCAACCGGCATTTCTTAATAATTTTGTCAGTTATCTAGTTAATGGGGCACAAGGACAGCCGGAAGCAATACAGGCATGGATTGGTTTTTGGATACATATGGTTTCCACGGACCCTTACGCCTTTGCGATTGTTATTGCCATCGTCGAAACAGCGATTGCCCTAGGGCTTATATTTGGTTTTTTAACAAAAGTTACAATAATCAGTGGTATGGCACTGGCGTTTGTAATTTGGTCAACAGCTGAAGGTCTTGGTGGACCGTATGTTACCGGCTCAACTGATATAGGAGCATCTATCATCTACATACTAGTCTTTATTTCATTGTGGATGGGACGAAGTTGGAGATATTACAGTATAGATGGAATAATACGAAAACGCTTCCCAGCATTTTTGGGAAAGTGGTAAGCAGAGCCTGTATAAGTAAATAGCCAAATGAGAAGTCCTATACTTTTGATTTTGCACGTGTAGCAATCCAATGGTAAAGGTCTTCGGTTGCCTTTACAGCATCGCCTACTGCGATGCTGTTTTGATGATAAAGCTCATCTGTACAATCACCTGCGGCCCACACGCCTTCTACTGATGCTCGTTGTGTGCGTGGATCTACTTGTATATGATGCGTTTCATTTTGTGAGAGTATATCTTTTATAAAATTAGTATTTGGAGTAACACCTATCTCAACAAATATTCCAGTAACCGATATTTCCGTTACATGATCGGTATCTCTATCTTTTACTATAAGTCCGGTAACAAATTTATCACCACGTACTTCAATAGTTTCAACATTGGTTACTGTATGCATATTTGGGTGTTTAAGAAGCTGGGCTACAGTCACCGGGTCTGCTCTGAATTCTTTGCGTCGGTGAACAAGAGTAACTGATTTCGCATATGCGAGAAGTTGCGCCGCTGTTTCAAATCCGGCATTGCCACCACCAATAACAGCTACGTCTTGACCGGAAAATAATGGACCGTCACACGATGCACAGTAGGTAACACCCTTATTTTCAAATTGTGCTGCACCGACAACATTGAGCTTGCGCCGTGAAGCACCCGTTGCTACAAGTACGGAACGTGTGCGTAGTATCCTATCGGACTTCAAAGTTATTTGAAATATATTATCATTGTGTTCCATCTTTGTGACACATTCGCCCTTGCACACATCCACAGTATCGCCCTTATAAGCATTTAAGTGTTTTTCCAATGATGCGGCAAGTTCGGTGCCGGAAATTTTTATAGTACCAATCCAGTTTTCAATACCTTCAGATACTACACTTTGTCCGCCAATCTCATCGGTTACAAGAACCGTTGAGAGTTTCTTGCGTGCAGCATAAATACCACTTGCAACTCCTGCCGGTCCTCCTCCTATAATAATTAAATCTTTAATATCGTTTGTGTTGATAATTGTTTGCATAAGTATTTATAATAACGGTTATAGAAGAGTGGGCAAGTGTGCATAAAGTAATGCGGCGAATACATTCGCCGCATTACTTTAAAAACAACCTATATTTATTATTTTTTATGACGACGCAAGAATTGTGGAATTGCTCCCCAAGCATCTTCATCATCAGATTTTGAATTTGTAGGGGCGTGTGATGTCTGTGTAGGCGGTACTTTAGGCATCTCTGTACGTTTTGTAGGAACTGCAGTAACAATAGGCTCTTCCTTGCCTTTCTTTTTTGATTCTTGAGCTTTTGATTCTTGAGTTGGCTTCTTTTCCACATCAGGCTTAAGAATATCATTATAAATTTTGCTACGCTCCTCTTGTTGACGGTCTGATGGAAGAGTAAAGAGGGAATTTTCTTGTTCAGCAATCTCATGATGGTCAATAGAATTTTCAGGAAATCCGGTTGCAATAACAATTATACGAATCTGCCCGTTTTTGAGTTTTTCATCGCGCATCATACCGAAGACAATTCGTGCATTTTTATCAGTTGATTCGTTAATAACCCCTGCCGCTTCTTGTATTTCGAGAATTCCAAGATCGTCTGACCCCGCAACTACGAATAGAACACCTTTGGCACCATTGATTGAAACACTGAGAAGTGGGGAATTAACAGCACGGCCCGCTGCTTCTTTAGCGCGGTTATCACCTTCTGCAATGCCGATGCCCATAAGTGCCGGACCGGCACCCTCCATAACTGTTTTAATATCATTAAAGTCAGTATTAATTTCACCAGGTGTGGTAATGATGTCGGAAACACCCTCTACCGCCTGACAAAGAATTTCATCACATAGTGCAAATGCACTTTTCGCAGAAGTGTCTTGGTCAACAATCGAAAGAAGTTTATCGTTAGGTATAACAATATATGCATCTACTTCTTTTTTGAGTTCTTCAAGTCCACGTTCTGCAATAAGTGTTCGTTGCGCGCCTTCAAAAGAAAATGGTTTGGTAATAACAGCGATGGTAAGTGCTCCAAGCTCTTTAGCAATTTTTGCAATAATTGGTGCTGCACCCGTTCCAGTACCACCACCCATACCACAGGTAATAAATACCATATCGGAGCCCTGAAGTGCTTCCTGAACCTCCTGGCGAGTTTCTTCCGCAGCTCTACGGCCAAGATCCGAATCCATACCAGTACCAAGACCTTGTGTGAGATTCTTGCCAATATGAATTTTACGCTTAGCCAGTGAACGGTGAAGATCCTGAGCGTCACTATTGATAGATATAAACTCCACGCCCTTTACTTTGGAATTGACCATATGATTAATGGCATTTCCTCCAGAACCTCCAACGCCAATAACACGAATTCGTGCAAAAGTTTCAATTTCTGATTCTACTCGTTTAGACATAATATATGCGGTGATTAATTCTCACTATGATACCAGAACTGTGTGCTGTGCATAGATTGACACCGTTGGGTTGTGTGTTTGAATTCATGGTGTAAATTGATGTATAAATTTACGAAATAAATTACCCAAATGCATAAACCATGATTGTCGGAACATTTCGGTATCTCCTGTAAGTCCCCACAAAGCGATACCGTATGCTACGGCCCAAGTGCCGTCACGCAGTTTAATATGCGTTGTAATATTTTTTGTAGGAGACAGTTCGGCAGTACGTGCAGGCAAGGACAATACCTTACGTGCAATATCGATTGCCGCCGTGGCGCCACCTCCACCACCAGAAAGAATAATTCCAACAGGAAGTGGACCACGTCGCCCAATAGTTTTGAGATGCTTTTCAATAAGTTGCAGAATACGCGTTAGACGCGATGCGATGATAGTATCAATTTTTTTACGTGGATACATAACACCACCCAAACGCCCAAGCTTCACGCGTTCAGCATCCTCGAGTGAAATCTTAAATGCAAGTGCAATATCATCTGTTACTTGTGCACTACCTGCAAGAAGGGTTTTGATTGAAAGTGGAATACCCTCATCATATACCACAATAGATACTGTTTCCGCACCTATATTTGCAAGCAAACATCCACGCATTTTCTGGTCGTTACTGAGCGTTACATAACTACCAGCAAGTGGGGAAGCCATCTGGTCAATAATCGCAATATCAGCTTCTTCAGTTACATCTACCAGAGCGTCTGCCTGAGATGACAGACAGGTAACAAATAGAAAATCAACTTCCAAACGCGTGCCTTTCATTCCGAGCGGATGTCCGTATGTTTTAACTCCATCCACACGGTACTCAAGCGGAATCTCATGAAGGATACGTCTATTAAGAAACGCTGGTGCGGCAGCCTCACGTGCTGTTTTAATGGCTGTTTCAAGGTCAAGTTCAGTAACTTCTTGATCGGCACGAGAAATAATTGCCTCACCGCTACCGCGTGTCTCATCGAGTGAAATACTACCAATAGCAAGGAACCCGTTTTTGACAGGTACGCGCGCTGAGTATTCTGCCGCCCGTTTTGCCGCTTTGATACTTGCCGTTACCTCATCTTTATTTGTGACGTACCCTTGATGCATCCCATATGTTGGTGCACTGCCAGTACCAATGACAGATAAAGACCGATTACCCTTATCAGTAGTTTCCTCAATAACGACCATTTTTACCTGGTACGTTCCAATATCTATTCCAGTTACGGTTCTTCGTGTCATGTGTATAAGTTTGCTTGTTTATAAATTGTGCAAGGAGTTTCCACTCGCGTCTCTCCATTGTAGTGCCGTGGCGGTATCCTTTCAAATGCAGTAGTCCGTGGATAAATAATAAAACGATATAAGCACTGGGTGAAAGATTAAAAGATGCCGCTTGTCGCGCTGCTGCTCGTGGACAGATAATTAACTCACCATGTCGCTCACCAACTTTGTACGAAAGAACGTTCGGAACATAGTTCTTGCCACGCATGGTAATGTTAAGCCGCTTCGCACGAGCTTCACCAACAAAGACAAGTGAAATCTCCCACTTAGAAAGCATAACATTTGTAATTGCTGTAAACAGCAAACCCGGCACGTGTTGCCGGGTAAGGTTACGAATGTTGAGAACATTCATATGGATGTATTATTTACGACGCCCCCTCCGTACTGTTGGGTCAATTTTACCAAGCCTAACAAGCATGTTGTATGCATTGCGGCGTGTAATTCCAACAAGTGCTCGTTTGCGCCCCACATTCTTTGATTTGGCACGAGCGTAGTATCTATGCTTACGCATCATACGTACAATATTTGTACTTTTAGCTCGGCGTGAAAAACGACGAATAAGAGCGACAGAGGTTTCGCTTTTTCCACGACGTACTTCAGTTTGTGTTGCTCCAACCATATGTTCGCCAATCTAACACGAGAACACACTGGTTGTCTAGTATAAAAAATCTATTATTAAAATCAGCAGTATTTTATAAAACTTTCAATTTGTAACTTGGTATAATTTGTACACAACACATTATTCAATAACACCATTTTATGCAACGGCTTTTATACTCTCGACAAGATTATCAATCGGTATCACGGTTTCTGTATGTGTAGAGCAATTACGCAGTATGGCAGTTTTCTCTAAGGCCTCTTTTCGCCCCATTATAAGAAGATATGATGGGTTTACCGCTTCAGCGATACGCATTTGCTCAGTAAGAGATTCGACGCCAATCATTTGCGATAGAGGCAGGTGTGCGTGGCGTATGTCTTCGGCGAGACGTATACC
>QIHV01000020.1 GCA_003229135.1 Candidatus Kaiserbacteria bacterium
CCACCACTTTTTTTACAAAATCTCCAAGCCCCATCACGCCCAGCTTGCCATTGTCGCGACTTTCAACCGATACGCTGTCGTCACTCATTTCTTTTTCGCCCACCACAAGCAGATAAGGTATTTTCTCTTTTTTTGCATTGCGGATTTTCTTTCCAAGTGACTCATCTGCAGAATCAACATCAGCGCGCGCTCCTGCTGCTGCGAGTGCGCCAAGCACCTTCGCGGCATAAGTTGTGTGTTTTTCTGAAATAGGTAATACTCGCACCTGCACCGGCGCGAGCCATACTGGAAGATTGCCGTCCATATGTTCAAGCATCACAGCCGAAAAGCGTTCAATAGAACCCATAACCGCGCAATGAATCATCACAATGCGTTCCTTCTCACCTTTTTCATTTATGCAGGAAAGGTCAAAGCGTTCCGGTAAATTCATATCAAGTTGTATGGTCGCCACTTGATGTTCGCGCCCGAGTGAGTCAGTCGCCATAAAATCAAGTTTCGGTCCGTACATTGCCGCCTCACCCGGTGCCTCGAAATAATCAGCGTTCCGGTCTTTTGCAATAGTACGCAGTGCATCCTCAGCATTTTTCCATATTTCAGGTGTGCCCAGATATTTTTCAAGTTCTTCTGGATTATGAAAAGAGAGTCGCACGCGGAGTTTAAAGCCAAAGGTGCTATAGAATGAATCAATGATGTCCCAGATTTTGAAAAACTCTTCTTCCACTTGGCTCGTTCTACAAAACACATGCGAGTCATCTTGTGTTATAGAGAGCACGCGAGTGAGACCACCGAGCTCGCCGGACTGCTCATCACGATATACCATCGTAGTTTCAGCATAACGCTGCGGCATTTCTTTGTACGAATGAGGGCGACGTGCAAATATCTGTGTGTGGTGCGGGCAGTTCATCGGCTTCAGTACATATTCTTTGTCCTCTCTCGTAGAAATATGGAAAAGTTCCTCAGCAAATTTCTCCCAGTGTCCGGAAGTTTTGTACAGGTCTTTCTTAGTGATATGCGGGATTGTGACGCGCTGGTAGCCATGCTTCTCGCGAAGCTCCCACACGAAACGGTCAAGCTCACTGCGCATTATCGTGCCTTTCGGTGTCCAGAGAGGAAGCCCTGAACCAACGAGGTCTGAAAAAGTGAAGAGATCAAGCTCACGACCAATCTTACGGTGGTCGCGTTTTTTTGCTTCTTCAATTTGTACTCTATATGCGGCAAGTGCATCTTTCGTATCAAATGCGAGACCGTAAATACGTGTGAGCATGGGCTTATTTTCATCCCCGCGCCAATACGCTCCCGCCACGCGGTCAAGTGAAAAAGAGTCAGCGGCAATTTCTTTCGCAGGGTTTTCAGAGTGCCCACCGCGGCACAGGTCGGTGAAGCCCCCCGCGCTGTAGAGCGTAATCTTTTCACCCTTACCAACTATCTCATCAATAAGCTCAAGTTTGAATGGGTTTTCTTTGAAACGCTCGCGAGCATCTTTTTCTGATATTTCAATGCCAGTCATTTCGTTCCATGAGGCTAAAATCTCACGCATTGCGTTTTCAAGTGCTGGCAAGTCAGCTTCACCGAGTTTCTCACCACCAGAAAAATCAAAATCATAATAAAATCCGTTATCAATAGCAGGACCAATGGTTGGTTTTGCGTGTGGATAGCGCTCAAGCACTGCTGCTGCAAGCAGATGTGCGAGTGTGTGGCGTTTTGCACTTAAATCTGTTTCAGCCATGATATTTCAGAGTATAACAGAAATGAATAGTGAGTGTTACTGGTGTTAATGAAATTTTATTGGTATTGACAGCCACTCCTTTCTTATAGTGAACTGTATAGTATAATTTATATGTAGGTCGTCTAAGTGACTCAATAGAAATCACAACTTAAAAAATAAACTAAGTATCAATAAATTTATCATACTATGAACATGGAAGGAATAAATATACCAAGAAGTGAGAAGTATTCACATGAGGAACATGATGATGCTGAGAAAATAACTCAAGACGTTGATCATTCTGTTGATGCACATACTCCTCTGGAAGAGATACGTCAAAAATCTAATGAGCAAGATGGTCTTGAGACGCAAAAACGATCTCTTCATGAGGAAGATTTGGGTCAAGCGAAAGTAGAAAATGAAGCACGTGATGAAGCAGCAAAGGTACAACGAGAAGCAGACGCACAAGAAAAAGCTGTTCTCTTACAAAAAATGCAAGAGATGGCAGGTATGCAGCCAAAGATGGCGGAGAGTGGTCCTACGGAAGAACCATTAAAGCAAGAAATGGCTCAAGAAGACAACGCGCACGAATCACTAGGGCAAGAAAATAATGAGAATAGAGAAGCGGCAATAGCGCAACAAGAAAAAACTCAAGAAAAAACAGCCACTTCTTCTCAAGAAACCATGCGTGAGGTGACGCCGACCTCTTCTGAGGCTATACATAAGCAGGAAAGTATAGAAGAGGGGTTGCCACCATCTCCAGAAAAAGTATTTAAGGAAGAGCTTGATAGTCTTAGTTCTGGTGATAAAGAGTACTTGGCAAAGAGATTGGGAAAGAGCAAATCAGGTTTATATGATATGTCACCAGATAGAAACTCAATGGAAAATATATCTCAACTTATTAAGGATCGATATGACAGTATCGCAACCAAAGTAGCCGTCGTAGGAGGAGGCGCAGTTGCGCTTACTATGGTGACTGGTACTGCCGCAGCAGCATCTGCCTTTGGTATTCCAGTTGCTATCGCGGGGCTTAGTATGGGTGCTGCTATCCCATTGATAATAGCTGGTGGTATTGGATTTGCAGGAGTTAAACTGTACAAGGGTTTTAAGCAGCGGAAAATAGAAAAACGAATTGCAAAGATGCGGAATTACGCATAGAACACCATATTTATTGGGTTCTATGAAATGCTCCCCATCAATAATACCCATATTTTTAGGAGTATAGCAGAAATATAAAATAATACAGAGCAAATATTTATATTTGCTCTGTATTATTTTTATATCTTTTATTCCAATTCCAATAATTGGAAAATATCAATAGAGACTTCTTCGTATGGGTGTACTGTTTTAATTGCGTCAATAATATTTTTAACCTTATCCTGTTCACAAATAAACTCAATTTTTGTCTCAGTAATTCTTCCATCCTTATCCTGTTTACCAACTGTCGGATTTAGCCGTACTGTTGGTGAAATATATCTGTGTACCTTACTTAAGAAAATCCCATAAGTATTATTACCAACAATCCCCCGTTCGCTATTTTCTATTACTCGACGCACACTGTCTGTATACTCTTTTGGACAGTAGGTCTGTATTTTTACGATATTACTTGATTTCATATTTATATTTGAGCTAGAGAATCTAACTCGATTAACCTTAATAAATGCCTCGTTTGGGGGCTTTTACTATTTTATCACTTCCAGATAATATTATTACAAGAGATATTTCACTATTTCGGTTAAAAACATAATTCGATAACTTGATGGTGAAAATACCAAGTACTCAAAGAGATTTTAATTCATCTATTACGATTGATGGCTCATCATTTCGTATTGAAACCTTTCCTTTTATCAATATACATTTTCCAGGTGTGATAAGGTCAGCATATTCTTTGAAAAGTCTAGGGAAGACGGCCGCCTCAATAGAACTGGTCTTATCTTCAAATCGTACAAATGCCATTTTTTCACCACCTTTTGTGAGAATAGTGC
Organism: Candidatus Kaiserbacteria bacterium; assembly: GCA_003229135.1. Lineage (GTDB taxonomy): Bacteria > Patescibacteriota > Minisyncoccia > Phycocordibacterales > Phycocordibacteraceae > C7867-001. The sequence continues at coordinate 3,691 of QIHV01000020.1, forward strand.
GCACCTCGGAAAGGAGTACGGGTAGAATAATAAGCATTCCTGATTGCGGTTCATCAATGATTGCGGAAATTGTGAGTTTAGATTTTGCCAGAATATCTTTGTGTGCATCAAGCGGATGTCCTGAGATATAAATACCAAGTAATTCTTTTTCCCATATAAGTTTTTCAGAAAGTGAAATAGATTCGGCTTTATTCGGTAGTACGAGAGTCGGCTGTGCGCCTAGCGTACCAAAAAGTGAGTCCTGCGGTGCCTCAGTCGTAGTTTCTCTGTGGAAGGCGAGTATTGGTTCTATATTGGTGAGTAGGAGTCCGCGCTTACCAAACTTATCAAGTGCACCAGCTTTAATAAGTGACTCAAGAGATTTACGGTTGAGTGACACCGAGCGGAAGCGACCTTCTCTTTGTTGCACTTTATCTGGTACAGATGTTAACTGTGGTGTCTCGGCATTTGTTGGTAGCGGTTTACCTATACGTGAGAGAAACTCAGTAAGAGTGGCGTAAGGTCCGCGCGCCGTGCGCTCGGCAAGTATCGTCTTGGCGATACCTTCTCCAAAGTTTTTAATGGAAGAAAGACCGAAACGAATTGCCTTGCCGTGTACCTGAAGAGTGTTTGTGTCTGACTCTTTTTGTTCGGTCGGTATTTCGTTATCGTACGGTGCATCTACAACGGTGAATACCGAGCCGCTCTCATTAACATCTGGTGGCAGGACAGTAATGCCAAGACGGGTACATTCGGCAACCAGTGTTGCGATACGATCGATATCACCCGCGTCAGCGGTGAGGAGCGCCGCCATATATTCAACCGTATAATTTGCTTTCATATAAGCGGTTTGATATGCCACTCTGCCATAACTTGCCGCATGAGCTTTGTTAAAGCCGTATGCGGCGAACGGCTCAATGAGTTTCCAAAGGCGTTCGCCCTTTTCTTTAGAAAGTTTACCGTATTCCTCAAAACCCTTTAAGAGTTTTTCTTTTTGCTCTTCCATTTCCTTGGGAATTTTCTTACCCATTGCCTTACGTAGTTTATCTGCTTCAAGCCACGAATAGCCACCGAGTTTTATAGCTGTCAAAAGAACATCGTCTTGGTACACGAGTAGTCCATAGGAAAAATCAAGATATTCTTTCATTCGCTCATCGAGGTAGTGTATGAGCCTTGGATTGTGCTTACGTTCAATATATGCGGGAATGGTTTCCATGGGTCCTGGACGATAAAGAGCAACCATGGCGTTAATATCGTGAATAGTCGTTGGGCGCAATTCTTTTAGGTAGCGAGTCATACCTGAGCCACCCATTTGGAATACTCCCTCAGTTTCACCAGCAGCAAGCATTTTAAATGTTCTGGCGTCATCAAGTGGAATAGTTTCGATATTAATATGCGTACCCGTTTCAGTTTCAACGCGCGCAATAGCATCGGCAAGAATGGAAAGGTTTTTAATACCGAGAAAGTCGTATTTTAAAAGACCCACATCTTCTATGGCGTGCATATCGTATTGAGTGATGAGCTTGCCGCCCTTTGGGTCTGGCTGTATCGGAGTCCATTCATTGAGCGGTGTTGGTGCTATGGCGACACCAGCTGCGTGCACACCGGTCTGACGCGCGCATCCTTCTATACGTCGTGCAATATTGATTATCTCGTGTACATCTTCATCTTCGTTATAGAGTGTCCGCAATTCCTTCTCAAGTTCCATTGCGTGATTGATAGTCATTGGGAACCCCTGTGAACCTATTGGAATAAGCTTTGCGATGCGGTCGCCGACACTGTAGCTATGCCCCATAGCACGCGCGACATCGCGTACTGCGGCACGCGCCTTCATAGTGCCAAATGTTCCTATTTGTGCGACTTTATCTTCACCATATTTCTCTTTTGCATAGGCAATTATTTCATCACGGCGATTATCAGCATAGTCCATATCAATGTCTGGCGCTTTTGGACGCTCAGGATTTAGGAAACGTTCAAAAGGAAGCTTATATGCAATTGGATCAATGTTGGTGATACCAATCAAATACGAAACTAGTGACCCAGCTGCCGAGCCACGCGTTGTGGTGAGTATACCAACTTTTTTTGCATGATTAAGAAGGTCAGACACTACGAGGAAGTAGGGCGCGAATCCTTTTTTAATAATGATAGAAAGTTCGTATTCAATACGCTTGCGAATCTCGGGTGTTTCTTTCATGCCACGCCAAGCAATGCCTGCGGTAGTTTTGGCACGAAGTTCTTCCACATGATTTTTATATCCGTTTTCAACTGGAATTGCTGGGAAAACCCATGAGCCAAGCTTGAATGAGACATTACAGCGTTCCGCAATTTCGTGTGAACGGTAAACTGTTTCAGGCATATCTTTAAAATAGGAGAGCATCTGCTTCTCACTCGTGAACGAAAAGTCTTCATCTTCATGGTGTCCACGTTCGCCGTGTTGGATACGGCGCATTATTTCTGTTGCTTCACGATCTTCGGGTTTGAGATAATACACATCATGTTGCGCTACGAGTGGTACGCCACTCTCACGCGCTAGCACCGCGAGCTGTTTCATCTTTTTTGTATGACCTTCCACGCGTGGGTGGTGTGAGATTTCAAGGAATATATTTTTTGTGCCGAAAATACTTTGGTGTTCAGCGAGTGCGGCAGCAGCGCCCTCTGTGTCGCCTACGGCAATGAGCTGTGCAACATTTCCCGCAAAAGAGGGGATGAGTGCGATAATTCCCGCACTGTGCTCGCTGAGAAGCTCGCTATCAATACGCGGCCGTTCAAAAAATCCTTCGGTGTATGAGCTTGTTACCAATGAAAGAAGATTTTTATAGCCCTCATTATTTTCTGCGAGCAGTACAATGCGTGAACGCTTCGCATCAATATGAGGGTCTTTATCAAAACGTGAACGAGGCGCTAGATATGTGTCTACACCGATAATCGGCCTTACCCCAGCTGCAGTTGCTTTTTTGTAGAACTCAATGGCACCATGCAAGTTTCCAGCATCAGTGAGTGCAAGTGATTCCATGTCATTACTCTTTGCGGCCTTCACGAGCTCGTGTACTTTCGGAAGTGCCTGCAGGAAAGAATAGTGGCTGTGTGTGTGCAGGTGTATAAAACGACTCTTCATAAGGACAGGATACCAAATTGCGGACACTTATGCCCACACATAGAAATAGCTATATGTTACAGTAACAATATGCGTCTTCGACTCCTCATCGCCGCATTTATTTTTTCTGTATTGCTTGCTTTTTTAGAGCAGCTCGCACTTGCAAAGTTTCTCTTCTGGCACTATATGTGGTTTGACACAGTGATGCATTTTATTGGGGGTCTTGCGATAGGCACTTTGGTCGCCGCAGTTTTGCCGCGTTTTCGTCCAGTGTGGTACATGCTTGGAGTGTCTGCGCTTGCCGTGGGGTGGGAGGTATTTGAATTTTATTTTGGCAACAACATACACACGCGTAACTTTTATTTTGACACATCAGTTGACATTTTAATGGATGCACTTGGTGCAATTACTGCTTACGCACTCGCACGCACAACCATATGGCGCTTCGCTTAACTTTCGTTGGTGGCGCTG
>QIHV01000034.1 GCA_003229135.1 Candidatus Kaiserbacteria bacterium
TAATACGCATAGGTCTCACCTTCGTTATGCTTCGAGTGTGTATTCTCTTGTTGTGTACGTGTTCCCGTTTCAGATTCAATTCGAGCTACGTTGATAACAGTTTTTACAACCACATCGGGATTAAGTGACATACTTTCAATCCCACACTTCACTAGGAATTCTGCAAAATCAGGAAGGTCTGACGGGCCCTGACCGCAAATTCCAATATATTTTCCTCGTTTTCGTGCTTTTGCGATTATGGTCGCAATAAGACTCTTTACTGCTTCATTATTTTCATTTCCTACCTTACTTACAAGTTCAGAATCACGGTCAAGACCAAGAGTAAGTTGCGTTAAGTCATTTGAACCGATTGACATTCCATCAAAACGGTCAAGAAATTCATCTGCCAACAGTATGTTTGACGGTATTTCGCACATCATATATACAGGTGTTGTTTGTTCACCAGGCTTACCATATGCTGTTGGCACTACACCATTCTTAATAAGAATAGCAAGTACTTTATCAGCTTCTTCAAGAGTACGGCAAAACGGAATCATAGGAATAACATTATCAAGACCCATAGTGTCGCGTACTAATTTCATAGCCTGTACCTCAAGCTCAAATGCTGGAGCAAATACAGGGTCATAATATCTGGAAGCTCCGCGCCAACCAATCATAGGGTTTGATTCTTTCGGCTCATATGCACCACCACCAAGCAACGTGCTGTATTCGTTCGATTTGAAATCTGAGAAACGTACGATAACCGGATTTGGATAAAATGATGCTGCAATGCGAGCAATACCATATGAGAGTTTGTCACGATAGAACGTAACGGGGTCGTGCCAACCTATCATCTTTTTTGAAATCTCAAGACGGAGTGCTGGTGATAGCTTGTTGTAGTTAATAAGTGCCAACGGATGCACTCCAATGTGCGAAGCGATGATGAATTCCTCACGTGCAAGTCCGACACCAGCAACCGGCAAGAAAGAGTGATCAAACGCCAGGTCGGGAGTGGCAACATTGACAATTATTTTTGTGTGTGGTTTTGGTATTTTTGTAATATCATGCTCGTGTATCGCGAAGTCTGCTTTACCGCTGTATACAACACCTTCACTTCCGATGGTGTCTACCGTAACAACGTCTCCAGTCTTGATAAGGCGTGTCGCATGCTCCGTTCCAACAATTGCAGGAACACCGAGCTCTCTTGATACAATCGCAGCGTGTGACGTACGTCCTCCGCGGTCAGTGATAATGGCAGATGCCATACGCATAATCGGCTCCCAATCTGGATCGGTCATACTGGTTACAAGTACTTCTCCTTTTTTGAAAGTCGGTATTTTTTTAAGGTCAAGAATTACTCTTACGGTTCCTGTGGCGATATTTGATCCAACGGATATGCCACTTATTATTTTGGCACCGTGTGATTTCATTTCAAATTCTTTGAGCTTAGTGAAGTCACGTGTGGACTGTACTGTTTCCGGACGTGCCTGCACCATATAGATTTCATTTGTTTCTCCATCTTTCGCCCATTCCATATCCATAGGAGCCCACTTTCCAGCCAATTTTGAATAGTGTTTTTCCACAATCATACCCCATTTTGCAAGCAAGTGTACTTCATCATCGGAGAGGACAAATGAATGTTGTTGCTCAAGTGGAACTGGAACCACTTTAGTTTCCTGGATACCAGATAACTTCTTACCCCCATAAATCATTTTCTTGCTTTTTATTCCTGGCTTTTTCTCAATAATTGAGTTTGGTGCTGTATCAGAGGTATTTTTAAATACCAGGTATTCATCCGGAATGACGTGTCCCTGCACAATCATTTCACCAAGTCCCCATGTGGCACTGACAACCACAACATTACGAAATCCTGATTCTGTATCAACAGTAAACATAACACCGGAAGCACCTTTATCGGAGCGCACCATTTTTTGTACTCCTGCGGAGAGTGCAACTTTCATATGGCCATACCCTTTATCTATACGATATGAAATAGCACGATTGGTGAAAAGAGATGCCATTGTCCATTTGACTGCTTTCAGCACATCTTTTTTGCCGCGAATACCAAGATAGCTTTCCTGCTGACCCGCAAACGATGCTCCCGGCAAATCTTCAGCGGTTGCACTTGAGCGCACGGCAACATCAACATTTTTTCCATAACGTTTTTCCATTTCCTCATATGCCTCGGTGATTTCCTGAGTTAAGTCGTCAGGGAATTTCGCACGATAAAACTTATCACGTACTTTTTTACCTCTTTTAGCAAGGTCAACCAAATCATCCTTACTGACGCCATCTAAAGTTTTTTCTACAAAAGAGTCCAGACTTGTTTCTCGTAAAAAATAACGATATGCATCCGCCGTTGTTGCAAACCCAGATGGTGTACGAACACCTTCACTTGCCAAATTTTGAATCATCTCTCCCAACGAAGCATTTTTTCCACCAACCTGCGGAACATCATCCATTGTAATGTCTTCAAACCATAAAATATTTGTCATAAGTCTATGTGTATATTAATTAGTGTGAGCGATTATTCCAATAATAATATCTGATACATTTGTACCGGTATTTCCAGTTATCAGTGCGTCGCCAGTTTCGGTAAAGAAATCATATGAACGATGTTCTCGTAAATATATTTCTATGGGCAGACGACTGCGCATCGCATGCTCTTTAGTGATGTTATCACAAATGGCTCCAGCAAAATCTGTATTATCATGACCATCGGTGGAAAAGGGTACAATAATTTCATTCTCACCTATATTTGGCAATCCGCTAAGTGCCATTTCAAGATTACGCCCACCCTTTCCGGCGTGTTCCCCCAGTGTTACGGTTGACTCACCACCATAAAGAAGTACAGTTCCTTTTGGTGATTTTTTGAGCGCACCAAGAACATCAGCAATAACAGTATGTGCCTCTCCAGAATATCGGTCAGTAATAATGTGTGCCATATAACCCATAGTTTCAGCCAAATGCTTCATACGTGTCAATGCACGCTCGTTTGTCACTAGTAATACATTTTGTACGGAAGCAAAATAATAATCCTCTTTTGGCGTTTCAATAAGCGCATCAGGCGAAAATGCGTGCAGATTATATTTCTTAATAAGAGCTTGCGCATCCGTTATGGTAGTGGTGTCTTTTACGGTCGGACCGGAAGATATAACTGAAATATCATTTCCAGGTACATCTGAAAAGATGAGCCCTATTAGTTTAGCTGGATACGCCGCGTGAGCCAGCCATCCTCCGCGCGCATTGGAAAGATGTTTTCGTACCGTATCCATTTCGGTAATGGTAACGCCCGCATCAGTGAGCTCTCTAAATGCTTCCGCTTCGTTGGTACAGGTCATCGCGCCATTTGGTAAACATAGAAGCGTTGATCCGCCACCAGAAACTATTTCAATGACTATGTCATCTTTTGTAAGTGCCGAAAGCACATTAACGATACGCTTGGCAGCGTCTCGATTTTTCTGTGATGGCTCAGGGTGAGTACCGATTAGTCCTTCAATTTTTTTTAGTGGTAAACGATGTGTCGCATCGGACACATCAACAACAACACCACTCTCAAGATGGTCTCCCAAAATATCTTCAAGCGCTGCAGCACCTTCAATTGCACATTTACCTGCACCCACTACCCATATTTTTTGTGTAGGAGATAACGGATAAATATTTCCGGAAATAGTTAGAGTATTGTCGTTAATAGTTACGGCTTCATAAAGCACCGTACGAGTATTAATTGCATCGTATCCAGTAGAAATAATAGTGAGCGCATCTTTGCGAAGCTGTGTTACCGAAAGCACATCAAGATTTTTTATAATCGATGCCATATTTATATATGTATAAAACCTGATAACTTGATAAATCTCTGATAATTACCTCTAGTATTTTAGCATGTGATTTTTATCATATTTTGTGGAGCCGAAGGTCAGATTCGAACTGACGACCTGCGGTTTACAAAACCGCTGCTCTAACCAACTGAGCTACTCCGGCAGGTGTGGTATGTAAGGATAATACGACATCATATTATTTTCACAATGTTTGTGCGCCAACAATCTATATTTAAAGTTGTGCGAAAATATCCTAACATAAAAATCCAAACAGGGCTCAATCCTCGAGATTTAGTTATTTATCAACTATTTCTTTTTTGAAACAGTTGATGTTGCTGTACTAGTTGCAAAAAGACTCTTTGGAAAATCTTTTTTAAGGTTATCAAGAGATGTAAAACCGTAATATCGTTTTCCTTGAATGACAAATGCAGGCAATTGCGGTTTTACCTTTTCAACTTGAATTAATGTTTTTAATGCACCAAGAGAGAGATTGTAATCAAATGAATAAACCCTCAAGCGCGGATAGGTTTGTCGTAAGTATGAAAGAGCATAGCCAGCGCGGTTACAGGCTGTACAATCACCGGCATTTGAATAAAAGTAGAGTGTTACAACAGGTGTAATATGACAAGTCGTTGATAGCTTTTGCATAAGAAGGTAATCACGAATTTCCAAAAGGGCATACTCTTTTTTGAGCTCAAGCACTTGTGGATCATCACTACCAAGGCGCCCTTCAGTGAATGAAAGACGGTCCCCCAAGTTGGAAAGTTCTTGTGAGAATGATGTGCCATCAGAAATATCCTCACACGGAGCATTTTCCAATAATGCAAATTGTGTTTCCAAAGAAAGCGTGTCGGTGGAAAGTTGTGTTTGCATCCTACTAATTTCAGAAAGTCGTTGTTGGTTCGTGTAATGTACAGCGTAAGCAACAGTGCCCATCACTAAAATAGTGATGCCGAGTGCTATGAGAGCATTACGGACAAATATTGACATATATTAATAGCGCCATGCGCGGTGTGTACCGCGCGCTACATCAGCGACAGAACGCATAAGCCACAGTGGTGCTGTGTAACCGTAGAGAAGAACGTACACAATAACATTTGGCACCAATATGCCGGGAGTACGTGAAAGACGTTTACCGACAAACATAAATGAGATTGTTGTAATCATAAGTATTGCCCCGAGAAATACCATACTGTTAGCGGGGAAATAAAACCAGCTTAGCTGATGTGATGTGAATGCGTAGCTGATTGGTACACCGCTTATTACTAAAATTCCATCAAACACCCTTTGACCGAGTAGTACAACTGATACCAAAAATATAATGATACTTCCTCCAATTGATGAAAGAGCAAGTGGCAGTATAAACATACCAAGTACACCATGATGTGGATTAATGATAAGTCCACGATAATCATAGAGCATATTACGCAAAAATCCGCTTGACCAACGCGTACGTTGCGCAAGTAGTTTTGATAGTGTCGCTGGAGCTTTTGTATAAACACGTGCACGTAATGCATTTTCTATAACATAACCAGCACGCTGCGTACGCAGTGCCATTTCCATATCCTCTGTTTGGTATGCCTTTTTAAAATTTCCTAATTCTTTAAAAATACTTGCACGATATAATGAGAAAGGACCCGGAGTAACGTACAGTCCGTTGATTGATGAAAGGATATGGCGAAGTGCGATACCAAATACATACTCTGCGTATTGCATACGTTGCATAAGAGTTTTTGGTTTATGTACCGACATTGATGCCGTTGCCGCCATTACTTCTGGCTTAGCAAAGCACGTGACAATTTCACGTAGTGCATCAGACTCTACAAATGAATCAGCATCAAGACAGCCGATAAGCTCTGCATCCGGAGATGCAGCAATACCTGCGTTGAGTGCCGTATGTTTGCCACCGTTCTCTTTATGAATAATGGTTATCTGTGGATTGTCTGCAAAAAAAGCCATTGCTTGCGGTGTGTCATCGGTTGAGCCATCATTTACAAGGACAATGGAGAGTTTGTCGGTAGGATAATCAAGAGCCAAAAGTGATTTAACAGTACTTGCAATTGTAGTTGTTTCATTCCAGCAAGGAACAATGATGGCAACTTTTGGTGTATCTGAGGAGGCCGTGCGTTTTCTCTGTTCACGTGCCGGTTTTGATAAAAATGTGACTAACAAAAATGACTCAAAATAAATTGCAATAAAAAGAAACGGATATACTAAAATGTCAGGACTCCAAGCCATTAACTATAATGTAGCAAATTAAGGCTCTTTTTACCACATTTCAAAAATGCTTTTGATGCGTAAATATATTGTCCATTTGGCAATATGTCCATGCACGGTATAGTGGAGATGATGCAAAAAGGTAAACTACATCCGCTCACAATAGCAATTGCCGATATGGTAGATATTTTTGGACATATGGGTTTTAGTGTTGCCTATGGTCCAGAGCTGGAAGATGAGTGGCACAATTTCGATGCACTCAATATTCCGGAATACCATTCATCGCGTGATATGCAAGACACATTTTGGACACGAGAAAATCCACCACGTGTATTGCGAACACAAACATCGTCGGTACAAATTCGGCATATGCAAGAGCAGATGAAGGTGGGTGTCAAACCACCATATCGTATCATTGTACCCGGTAAGGTATTTCGTAATGAAGCGACAGACGCGACGCATGAAGCACAGTTTTATCAAAACGAAGGACTGGCGGTTGGCAAAGATATCACCATGGCGCACCTGAAGGGTACGCTCGACCAATTCTTTCACGAGTATCTAGGGCAAGATACAAAAATACGCTTTCGTCCGAGTTACTTTCCTTTCACAGAGCCGTCTGTTGAAGTAGATGTGTGGTTTACGAAAGGTAACGGTGGCAGGGGTGCGTGGTTGGAGGTAATGGGCGCCGGTATGGTACACCCAACCGTACTTACCAATGTTGGCATTGATGCAACACAGTACAGTGGATTTGCTTTCGGCGGAGGTATTGAGCGATTGCTTATGGTGA
>QIHV01000060.1 GCA_003229135.1 Candidatus Kaiserbacteria bacterium
TTCCTACTTGTAATCGCAATACTATTTTTTATTATCATCCGCTCAATTACCAACCCAATTCGTAGTCTTACTGCAGCAATAGATATATATATACAGAAAAATGAACGAAAATCCGTTTCTTTGGTACTACTAACTCCCAAAGAAATACGTACACTGGTATTATCATTCGTCAATTTGTTAGAACATATTGAAGGCGTACACAAACGTACGGTTGAAGATACACAAGTAAAATCTGATTTTATATCAACTGCCGCCCACCAATTCCGCACTCCCTTAACAGGTATCAGGTGGGCACTTGAAGCACTTGAGCAAGATGCAAATCTTACTAAAGAACAAAAGATGCTTGTAAAAAGTGCAGAAGAAAAAAGCCGGTCGCTAGTGTCTATTGTTGGGACACTCCTTGATGTTTCCAGTATTGAATCTGGTAAATATCGGTATACATTTGCACCAGTTGATATTGAGGAACTTTCACTCAAGACCACACAAGACTTTCAGCATCTTGCACATGAACGCAGCATAGTGTTGGAATATAAACCATCAAATAAACACGCACCACTTATTCGTGCCGATAAGGAGCGTATTCAATGGATACTAAATAATGTTATTGAAAATGCACTTCGTTACACCCCGGCAAAAGGAAGTGTTGTTGTGTGGTCCGAAATAAAAAATAAAAAAATAATATTAACGCATATTAAAGATACCGGAATTGGTATTTCCTCAAAAGATAGCCCAAATATTTTTACACGATTTTACCGTGCAAGTAACGCTGTTGCAAAAGAGAACGCTGGTACTGGTCTAGGACTTTATATTGCACGTAAAATTGCCAATGACCATGGCGGCGACCTTAATTTTTCCGCAAATACAGATGGTGTTGGTACAACTTTTACACTTTCTTTACCTATGGTAAATTAATGACTTTATAATATAATTTTATCTATGGCTTCAGATACTGTAATTTTAGTTATCGAAGATGACCCGATTTTAAAGAATTTACTTGGGCACACACTCGCAGACCAATACCATATGGTATACGCAGGCAACGGCGCTGAGGGAATTTCTCTTATGGAAGATAATCAACCGTCACTCATTTTACTTGACCTTATGATGCCTGATATGGATGGATTTACTTTTTTAGAGAAAACACGTAGTCGTACGGATGCTATGAAAGATGTTCCAATCATTATAATATCCAATCTTGGACAACAAGAAAATATTGATCGTGCGAAATCTATGGGTGCAAGTGATTACTTAATTAAAGCAGATGTATCAGTTGATGAGATTGTGGCAAAGATCAAGCAAACATTAGGCGAGTGACATATTTTGTTGAAGAGTTTGTCGGTTTCAGATAGTATGCACACACTATCCGCCTATAGCTCAATTGGTAGAGCAGTTGCCTCTTAAGCAATTGGTTCCAGGTTCAAGTCCTGGTGGGCGGACAAGAATAAAATGACGCGGTATACTCGCGAGTATTGGGCTGATGGTGGTAGAGTTGACGAGTATGTATGCGGGCGTGGTGAGTAATGATCAAATGTAAAAATGGGCGAGTGGCGGAATTGGTATACGCGCATGGTTTAGGACCATGTTCCGAAAGGATTGAGGGTTCAAGTCCCTCCTCGCCCACTTGGTTACCATATTTTATGCGAATACCACGAAAACGGATATATCTTGACTTTGCGGCGGCGGCACCGGTATCAAAAAATGCAGTGCGCGCCTTTAGGCGTGCACTGCATGCGTGTGGTAATCCATCTTCACCACACGAGCAGGGTCGTAGAGCGCGCACCATTCTTGAAAATGCTCGTCATACAATTGCCAATTTAGTGGAGGTGAAAGCTGATGATGTCATTTTTACATCCGGTGCAACCGAGGCAAATGCAATCGCGATACGTGGGTACGTGTCAGCACTTTTGCGCAGTGGGCGAATGCCACAAAACATACACATACTCTATTCTTCGGCGGCACATACATCGATTGTAAAGACTGTATATGCTCTTACTCATGACGGCATACAGTCCGAGCCGCTTCCAATAACCACGGAAGGACAAGTAGATATTAAAGTACTTACCAAAATGATTCGTCCAGAAACTGCGCTAATTTCTATGGAGGCCGTGAACGGAGAGATTGGCATTATATACAATACTCGCGAAGTACGTAACACGGTGGAAAAGATGACGGGCAAGTACGGGCGCGCCCTAGTACATGTAGACGCAAGTCAAGCTGCATTTACACAAAAACTAACACGCTCTCACTGGGGCGCGGACATGCTTGTACTAGATGCACAGAAACTCGGTGGTGTGCGTGGTGTAGGTGCTTTAATCGCACATCGCACGATACCTCTAATCGCTCTTGCTGAGGGTGGCGGACAAGAACGGGGAATACGTCCCGGAACCGAGCCGGTGGCACTCGTTGCGGCTTTTGTTGCGGCACTGACTGAAGTTACGTCTAAAAGAGAAAAGTTTTGCGTTCATGCCAAAGTTGCACGGACCACACTTTGTGTGGCAATAAACGTCATCGCAAACTGTGTAATAAATCAAAGTAAAAATAACGTGCCGCATATTCTAAACATATCTTTACTTGGGCGCGACAGCGACTACCTCGTGGCACTTTTGGACGAAGCGGGTTTTGCCGTTTCTTCACGAAGTGCTTGCGAAACTGATATCGGCGGTTCTCGTGCGGTTATGGTTCTCACGGGCGATCAAACACGTGCAAATTCAACACTTAGAGTGTCGTGGGGACCTACCACCAACGCTTATAATATTGCGCGCTTTGGGCGGGCACTTGCCAATGCGGTCACTTTTCTTGACGAGCATCGTGAGTGATTGTATGCTGCTATAAATACCAATGCAAAGGTTTAATATACAAGGTATACTGTAACTATGAATATTGAAGAACTCACAAAATCACAACTACTTTTACTCACAATTCTCGTAACTTTTGTTACATCTATAGCGACGGGTATTTTAACTGTGTCACTACTTGACCAAGCACCACCAGTGGCAACTCAAACAATAAATCGAATTGTTGAACGTACCGTAAAAACTGTCGCACCAGCACTCCCGGCAACGATTGTAAAAACAATTGTATCTGCACCGGCCCCGTCAAACGAAGACCTCGTTATGGGAGCTCTTTCCGTACAAGACGCTCGTACAGTGCTTCTTTATAAACTCAAAGCGAGCACAACAACCCCGGCGATGGCAGTCGGCACTTACTTGCCTACCATACGTGCTGTTGTAACCACTAAAAGTAAAAATCTTCCCAAGCAAGTAAATATAGAATTTCCTAACGGAGCTATTGAGCCGGTTACATTGGTTCGTGTAGTTGGCAATCTTGCACTATATGGTTTTTCAGACAGTGCGAAGCTTCCGAAGGCAACAATGCCCAAACTTGTACCTAAGGGAAACCTAAAACTGGGAGAAACTGTACTTGCTATTCGAGGTGACGGTAGTGCCACAACGGGTATAATTTCACAAATTAACTCAAGTGGTATACATACAACACTACCAACAGTAGGTGTCGGGGTTGGCGCAGTTGACCTTGAAGGAAATCTCGTTGGTATTGTGATAGATAGTACAAATCGACTGCTGATAGATTCAGATGCAATAGCTGCACTTATTACATCTACCTCGACTATGGCTAAAGCGCCGGCATCTGCGACAATCGCTAAGACTAAATAATTATTATGCCTCCATTTCAGAATTTTACTTCAAAAGCAAAAGAGGCGGTACGCAAGGCGCATGAGCTTGCCATTGAACGAGGGCAAAACCATGTGAGCCCGCTCCACCTTCTTGCTGCGCTCGTACTTCAGGAAGAGAGCTTGGTATTTTCAATACTGGACCGTATGGATATTGATACAATCAACCTCTCCGATACGATTTTGGAAACACTCGAGGAGCCAGAGTCGGCATCGGTAATGTCACCTTCTTACCAGATTTATCTCACGCCGGAGCTTGCCAAAGGGCTTGAAGCATCAGGCAAAACTGCCGCACGTATGAATGACTCGTTTGTTGGTACGGAGCACCTTTTTATGGCTATTTTGGAATATCCAGGTCCGGCAGCGGACATACTTGCACGTTTTCATATTGATAGAGAGATTGTTGAAGCAGTATTAAAAGAACTTAAAACAACCAAAGACGGCTCCATTGCCGAACCAAAGCGTTTTCGCGCACTTGCCAAATACACACGCAACTTGACGGCACTTGCTGCGGACAACAAGCTTGACCCGGTTATCGGACGCGACCAAGAGATAGGTCGTGTCGTACAAATTCTTTCACGCCGTACAAAAAATAATCCTGTACTCATTGGCGAATCTGGTGTAGGTAAGACGGCAATTGCCGAAGGGCTTGCAACACATATGGCTACGGGTGATGTGCCAGAGTCTCTCAAAGGTAAAGAGCTTCTTTCACTTGACTTAGGACTTATGATTGCCGGTACAAAATACCGTGGTGAATTTGAGGAAAGAATGAAAACTGTTATGAAAGAAGTTGAACGTGCTGAAGGCAGGGTTATTCTTTTTATTGACGAGCTTCATACGTTAGTAGGTACTGGTGCGGCTGATGGTGCAATGGATGCGGGAACTATGCTTAAACCAGCTCTCGCACGTGGTGGAATTCGTATTATTGGTGCAACGACACTCAAAGAATATCAGAAATATATTGAAAAAGACGCGGCGCTTACACGTAGATTTCAACCGATATACGTACAAGAACCAAATATTGAAGATGCTGTTGCAATCTTACGCGGACTACGCGATAAATATGAACTTTTCCATGGGGTGCGCATCACTGACGGAGCGCTTGTTTCAGCAGTAGAACTTTCCTCGCGTTACTTGAGCGACCGTTTCTTGCCTGATAAAGCAATTGACCTTATTGATGAAGCGGCATCTGGACTACGTATTGCACTTGAGAATAAGCCGCCATTATTGGAAGAAACCGATCGTAAAATACGTCGTCTTGAGATAGAACGCCAAGCATTACAGAAAGATGTAAAAGGGGAGCGTGCAAAAGAAATAAAAGAACGTACAAAATCCATTGATAAAGAAACTGCCGACCTCCGAGAGAAAACTCGAGAGCTTGAGCTTAAATGGAAAAATGAAAAAGAAGTACTTGAGGGTATTCGTACCGCAAAAACTACACTTGAATCACTAAAAGTACAATCCGATAATACCGAAGGACTTGCCGACCTTGGTACTGTTGCAGAAATTCGTTATGGACAGATGCCGGCACTAAAAAAAGACCTTGAGCAAAAACTTAAACGGCTTAGAACACTTCAAAAATCTCGCCGTATTTTACATGAAGAGGTGACAGAACAAGATATCGCTTCAATAGTTTCTCGTTGGACCGGCATTCCGGTATCACGAATGCTTGAGGAAGAGGCGGCAAAACTTGCCCGTATGGAGGAAGAAATAAGGTGCACCATTATGGGCCAGAATAATGCCGTTAGAAAAGTGGCGAATGCTGTGAAGCGTTCACGTGTTGGTATCAGTGACCCAAACCGACCAATCGGTTCATTTTTATTCCTTGGCCCTACCGGAGTCGGGAAAACAGAGCTTTCAAAAAAACTTGCAGAGTTTATGTTTAACGATCCAGACGCACTTGTGCGTGTTGATATGAGTGAGTTTATGGAGCGACATTCAGTAGCCAAACTTGTTGGTGCGCCTCCAGGATATATCGGTTATGAGGAGTCTGGAATTCTTACAGAGCGTATTCGTCACCGCCCGTACGCTGTGATACTTTTTGATGAAATAGAAAAAGCCCACCCAGAGGTATTTAATATTCTTTTGCAGGTGTTGGATAGTGGTCACTTAACTGACGGAAAGGGGCGTAAGGTTAATTTTAAAAATACAATTGTCATTTTGACCAGTAATATTGGTGCTGAGTTTATTGATCGTATGGCGCATATTGGCTTTGGACACGCTGATGCGACTGGAAATACCGAGTATGAACAAGTAAAAGATAAAGTAATGAATTCTTTGAAAGACCATTTTCGCCCCGAATTCCTTAATCGTCTTGATGATATTGTTATGTTCGATATTTTAAGTAAAAAAGCACTTGCAGATATTGTAGAAAAACAAGTTGCGGAAATCATTATGCGCCTTTCTAGTAAGCACATCACACTATCAATTGACTCAAAGGTACGTGCGTGGATTGCGGAGAAGGGCTACAGTCCGCAGTACGGTGCGCGCCCGCTTAAGCGTGTAATTCAAGATTATATTCTTACACCAATTGCATCTATGATGGTAGAACGTGGTGTTATGGATGGCGGCACGGTATCGGTTACCATAAAAAATGGCGTGCCATCATTTGATGTAAAAAAGACTGCACGTAGAGTAAAAACGAAAAAACATACTATTGCCGCTGTTGCGGTGTAAGTGCTTTTCATTAATAGAGATATTTGCGTTTCGGTACTATTTCTGGTAGATTTTTTGTATGTCACAACCTCATATCATTAAACTCCGCTCCACGCAGTCTTCGTATGTGTACCATACTCGTAAGAATCGCAAGCAGGTTGAGCGTAAAATAGAACTTAAAAAATACGATCCAATTACTCATAAACACGAGGTTTTCAAAGAAGCTAAAAAATAGCATAAAATACCCGAAAGGGTATTTATTTTTTAATAGTACTGTTTTTACAGTATAGAAATTGACACTTGTCGTTATGCACAGTTAATTGAAGATGTAAGAGCGTGATACACTATTTGTATGAGCGCTACTCATATCAATTGTCTGTAATTATCTTAATATATTATGAAAACTACTCGTGTCGCTATTAATGGTTCGTATTGGTCGAGCATTTGTTCGTCGCTCATGGAATCGTCCAGAGATAGAGCTCGTTGCTATCAATGATCTCGGTTCTTTGGAAAACCTTGCTTACTTACTGGAACATGACACAGTGTACGGGCACGCACCGTTTCCAGTGGAGCTCAAAGAAGGAAAACTTTTCATTAATAATAAGGAGATACAATTTCTTTCAGAAAAAGACCCTTCACAATTGCCTTGGAAAGACTTGGCTATTGATGTTGTCGTCGAGTCCACAGGCTTCTTTACCGATTATGATAAAGCAAACGCACATATTACGGCGGGTGCACGCCGTGTAGTTATTTCAGCACCAGCAAAAGATATAGATACGAATGTTGGTGGTGCCACCATATTGATGGGGGTAAATACTCAAGAGCTCCAGAATCACGCCATTTCTTCCAACGGCTCTTGTACTACCAATGCATCAAGTCCACTCATTGCCATACTTGATGAAGCAATTGGTATCGATTTGGCACTCTTAAACACTACTCACGCCTACACTGCTACTCAATCAGTAGTCGATGGTCCAGTGAAAGGAAGTGACTTGCGCAAAGGACGTGCTGCAGCACAGAATATAGTTCCCACCTCCACAGGTGCCGCTATTGCTGTGACAAAAGCTTACCCAAACTTGGTGGGGCGTTTTGATGGTATTGCACTGCGTGTTCCAGTTATTGCTGGTTCCATTGCGGACATCACTTTCATTGCAAAGAAAGAAACAAGTACTGAAGAGGTCAATGCTGCACTCACCGCTGCCGCAAAAACAGACCGTTGGCAAGGGCTTTTCGT
>QIHV01000058.1 GCA_003229135.1 Candidatus Kaiserbacteria bacterium
CGCCACCGATACATACCATTTCTTTTGGAAGCTCTTTTAATTTCAAGGCTTCAATATGTGTAAGGTATCCAACTTCACGTATTCCTTCTATCGGTGGCACAGTTGCCTTGGAGCCAGTGGCAATAATAAAATGTTTGGCTGTAAGAGTTTCTCCATTAACAGTGATTTCTTTTTCGCTTGAAAATGTTGCTTTGCCTTCAATATAAGTAACATGGGAAAGTTTTGGAAGCACTTTCTCATATTTCTCAGCACGGAAACTCTTCACAGTGGAAAGCTCATCTTCCACCACTTTCCTAAAATCAACATTTGACACTGTGGTTTCTATGCCCGGAATGCTATGTGTACGTGTTTGATGGAGAACCTCGGCGGCGTGTAGAAGAATTTTTGACGGTACACAACCAACATTAACACACGTGCCACCAGCAGGTAGATCATAATTGATAATAGCGGTGGTAGCTCCAAGCTCGTTGGCTTTAATAGCAGATGCAAATGCTGCTGCTCCACCACCGATAATTATAAGGTCATATTTTTTCATAATAATATTTTTTGTAATGCCAGTGCATTGTTATGCTCGATGTCAGAAGCTGAAAAAAGTAGGGTGACTATTTTCTTTTTATGTAAAACATCTTTTAATAAATGAATTGCCTCGTCTTGAGATATTAATTCTTTTTCATATCGTTTTTGGAATTCTACCCACCTTTTTGGGTCATGGTTAAACCATTTCCGTAATTCGGTACTTGGTGCTATGTCTTTAAGCCACAAATCTATTTGGGCTTCTTCTTTTGACAAACCACGAGGCCATAGTCGATCAACTAAAACTCTATAACCGTCACCGCGTATCTTTTTCTCATATGCTCTCTTAATGTGGATTATATTCTTCATAAATACTATGCGGTCAATCTTGCGCGCAATATTTTTGTGAACTTAGACTTCTCCATACGATAATACACATGGCGAAAATCTCGGCGCTCATTTACAATTCCAACTTGCTTCAGCTTACGCAGTGTGTGCGATACAGCAGAAATGGAAACACCCACAACACTTGAAATATCGCTTACCGAGAGCTCATCGTGGTGACAGAGCAAATAGCATATCTTAAGCCGTGTAGGGTCACCAACCATACGAAATTCTTCCGCACATTTCTGCACGGCAACATCATTTTCAAGTTCCTTTTTTATTTTTTTACTATTCATTTGCATGTACACTCAAATGATAACATGCATATGTAAAAAAGTGCAACGAATACAACACAACCCGCCACGCTATAGCGTGGCGGGTTGTGTACTTAGATATTCAACTACACCTATAACTTCCCCACCAAATCAAGCCCTGGTGTAAGGTCATCATCTCCAGGTTGCCATGACGCTGGACATACTTTCCCATCGTGCGTGGCAACATATTGAGCTGCTTGCAGTTTACGAAAAGTCTCACGACTTGAACGTCCAAGACTGTTATCATTTATTTCAATACTTTGCAAAAGACCCTCAGGATTAATGATGAACGTACCACGAAGTGATAGCCCTTCGTCCGGTGTCAGATGCAACTCGCCGCCCTCAACAAGTGTGCCAAACGCATAGGAGATCTTTCCTGATGGGTCCGCACCCATTGGATATTCAATGGCACGTATTCCTTCTGAAGTGTCGTGCCATGCCTTATGCACGAATACTGTATCAGTGGAGAATGATAATATTTCAGTATCTATGGCTTTGAATTTTGGATATAGCTTCGCGAGCTCTTCAAGCTCTGTTGGGCACACAAACGTAAAGTCTGCCGGATAAAATACGATAACCGCCCATTTCCCACGCATATCGGAAAACTTCATAGTCTTTACTTCCCCCTTCTGAAATACTTCAAACTCATAATCAGGTATTACTTGACCGATGCGTACCGATAAAATACACTCATCGGTTATGTCGTGAAATTCCCCACATTTTTTACAACGATTATTATTTTTCATAATATCTTTCATAGGTTATTTAATTAGTTCGATAATAATATCTTCACATGATAGCATCACAGATAATGAATAGAATACCAATACTGTGTGTAGTTGGACCAACCGCTTCCGGTAAGACTGCGCGTGCCATTAGTGAGGCAAAGGCGCGTAATGGAGAGATTGTTTCCGTAGATTCCAGACAGGTGTACCGTATGCTCAACATTGGTACTGAGAAAGCCACGATGGAAGATAGATGTAATATACCACACTATCTAATCGATATTTGCGATGCGCAAGAAAGTTACAGCGCAGGTGATTTTGTTGCTGATGCGACAAAATATATTGAGGACATATATACGCGCGGTAAACTTCCGATACTTGTAGGAGGAACACTTTTTTATTTTGACGCGCTACTGCACGGGCTTCCGGAAGCTGTACCGAGTAATCCTGCACTGCGTGCGCAGCTTGATACACTTTCTGATAAAGAGCTCTATGCGCAGGTACTTATGGCGGACCCACAACGTGCTAAAGTACTTGATCCAAAAAATCGACGGCGACTTATTCGTGCTCTTGAAATAATTAATGCTATTGGCACAGTCCCCAAGCGTGTATCACAAAAGAATATTCACTACATACCGGAATGGATAGTACAGGAAGTACCAAAAGAGGAGCTGCGTACACGTATTGATATTCGCTTAAAGAGTGCGTTTGAGCGTGGGCTCATAGAAGAGGTGCGACAAGTACGTGACCACGTTGGCGATAGACGCCTTAATGAGCTGGGACTCTAATATCGTATTGTTGGAGAATATTTACGTGGTGAACGCACAAAAGAAGAGCTTCCCACTGTACTTAGTGCCAAGCTTTGGCAATACGCACGCCGTCAAAAAGCATGGCTACGCAAACTTACACACACTACACACCCTATATAAAACTGCTTGTGTATTTATAAAATATACAAAAATACCATCGAAAAGAGTTTATGTTCCCGAGAGACAGCTCCCCGCACCAGATACAGGTTGAAGTATGGCCGTAAGTGATGCCAAATTTCCGGTTGTAAAAATAGAAATAAATTCATTTACAATAAGCCATGCAGAAATTACAATAATGAATCCAATAACTGTTGACATTAATATCTTACGCCCTTTGGCAAGATTATCAGGGGATGCGGAATTTGTAACAAAAAGAAATCCCGCATAGGCAATGAGTATTACTGCAATGAAACTTGCAAATATTATAGAATCATTTACTAGATTTTGAATTACTTTAAAAAAAGCTCCATATCCAAGCGGACATGTGCCTTGCGGAACTATTGGTGCGGTAATATTAGCAGCAAGTACTGACAATGGCGCAATAAAAGAAATGCCCGCGACGATGGCAGTTGTGCGGGAAAGAAGCCGCAAGATATTAAACATAGTTGTATTGTACCTCATTAGCGCTCTCCGTGTGGGCACTTGCTCACACCTGTACATTTGTTATCGTAAGCGACATATGGGCCTATAGTTTAGTGGCAAAACAGTGGTCTCCAAAACCACCGTCCCAGGTTCGAGTCCTGGTAGGCCCGCAATTTCAAATAATATATTATATATTTATGAAAATAAGAGCTCGTGCGTATGCTTATGTGTCTGTATTAATACACTATAACGAAGATTTGGTTGGTGGTAATTCAACGATAAATCGTGTTCCCCTCGCGAAGCCCTCTGACTCGGCATAGATTGTTCCTTTATGTGCCTCAACAATATTTTTGGCAATATAGAGCCCGTAGCCGGTGGAGTGAGCGTTCACTTTTATGGAATCTTTTCCATGGCCGCCCTCAGTAAAAAGGCGCGCCTTATCGTCATCGGTAAGTCCAATGCCAGTATCTTGTATTGAAAAAATTATATCTCCATTTGAATTCTTATTTAATGAAACTGAGACGCTACCTTGTGGCGTATAATTAATTGCATTATCAATAAGATTTCGAAGTAAATGCTCACAAAGCTGCATTGAGTCGCCAACAATAGTGTATGGTTCTAGCTTTTCATTAATTGACAGTGTATATGTAAGGCCTTTTTCTGATGCTGTTTGTATAAAACTACCGAACGCCTCTTTGACTAACACTTTAAAATCGATCGGCTCCATATTGAACGATACAGTACCGGCCTTCAAGTTTGCCGCTTTTAAAATATTCATTACTGACCGCGCTCCACCGCGTGTTTGAGTAAGTGCTCGCTTCATAAAGAGTTTTGCTTCCTCTGGTATGGTACCTAAATCTCCCTCAATAAGTGCAGCAAATGCAGCGGCATCTTTAGTTAATGACCCCTTTACTTCATGACCGATGAAGCGAAGAAGGTTCTCTTGTCGCCTGTTTGTTTCTGTAAGTTCGCGTGATTGTTGTTCAATTAGCTCACGCTGCTTAACTTCTCCAAGTACACTACGAATCAGCCAAAAACTAAAGATAAGTACCAAAATAAGTTCACTGGAGGTAAATAAAATGTCCGATAGTGTTTTTGCAAAAATAATATTTATAAATATAACTGTACTTAAAAAGAAGCTCAGAAGTCCTATTGCGGCAACACGTATTCCAAAGAATTTATAACGTAATATGACAAATGCGGAAATATTGCTACGTATATACTGAAAAAGGACTTGTGAATATTTACTCTCCGTGCAATTCCGATCAGTACTGGCACGTGGATGTAATACAGCAAAGAAATCAGCAGGGTTTAAGTGTCTTTTAAGAGATATTACACTTTCATACAGCTTACGGAACAGCTTAACTGAATTCATATTGTTATGACTGTTCAATTATTATAACTTATATCATAAGATATAAAATATTGAATACGAAGCATTTCTAAAAAGTCAATGGAGTTGTGTGTCTCGTTTGTCTTAAACTTCCAAGCGTGCCTTTTTGAGTGTCATTGCGTTTGCAACCACGATGACGGTTGAGAGTGCCATAAGTAATGCCCCGACTTCAGGTGCTAGAAAGAATCCCCAAAATGCGAATACGCCTGCGGCAGCTGGAATTGCAACCACATTGTAGCCAAGTGCCCATACAAGATTTTGTATAATCTTTCTGTGTACTTTTCTACCAAGTATCATAAGTCGTACAACATCTTGCGGGTTGCTTTTCGTAAGTATCACATCACCAGCATCTATGGCAACATCTGTTCCAGCACCTATTGCCACACCTATATCTGCCTGCGCAAGTGATGGAGCATCGTTAATTCCGTCACCGACCATAAGTACTACATTTCCTTTATCTTGAAGTTCTTTTATATTACGATATTTATCTTCAGGAAGAGTTTGGGCAAAGTAAGTATCTATGCCGAGCGCATCTGCAACATTTTTCGCTACAGCATTATTATCTCCTGTAAGCATTGCGACTTTTATACCAAGAGTATGAAGCCCGTTCACAACATCATAAGATTCTTTCTTTATTTCATCAGCGAGCCCAACCATGCCAATTATTCGTGTCGCATTGGCAACAAGTATTGTCGTAATACCTTTTTGTGAGATGGTATCGTGCATTTGTTTAGCCTCATCTGTAAGAACGTTAGCGTCTTCCATGAATGCTGTATTTCCAACACGATATTCTTTTCCTGAGATCGTTGCGTAAATTCCTTTACCAGCAAAGTTTTTGAAATTATCTATTTGAGCTAGTTCTGTTTTCTGCTCCTTTGCATACTTTACAATTGATTGTCCTATAATGTGCGATGATTGCTGTTCAAGAGACCCTGCAATGTGTAATACCTCATCTTTGCTTGTGTCGCCGATTGTTTCTATATCTGTAACTCCGAATGTTCCTTTTGTAAGAGTTCCTGTTTTATCAAAAACTATGTAGTTTACCTTCTTGATAATCTCAATCTTTGACAGGTCTTTAATAAAGATATTATTTTTCACGGCAAGGGAAGTGGTAATGGTGGTAACGGTTGGGATGGCAAGCCCAAGAGCGTGTGGGCAGGCGATAACAAGCACGGTAATGGCGAGTGTTATTGCAAATACAAATGGTTGCCCAAGAAATACCGACCATACTAACAACGTGAGAAGCGCGATACCCGCCGCAGCAAAAACGAGTACAGCAGCAGCTTTATCGGCAATTCGTTGCGCCCTTGGTTTTGTACCTTGTGCCGTGGCTATTAGTTTTTGAATTTGCCCAATCGTTGAATTCTCTCCCACTCGTGAAAGCTTTATAATGAGTGAACCATCTGTAACAATAGAGCCAGCAACAACTTCCTCTCCTTTTGTTTTTTCGACAGGTTTTGATTCTCCACTTATGAGTGCTTCATC
>QIHV01000023.1 GCA_003229135.1 Candidatus Kaiserbacteria bacterium
AATAATCTGGAGCTTGCTCTTGCGGCGCACCCTGTGCGTATTGAAGCACCGATACCGGGGAAATCACTTGTCGGCATAGAGGTGCCAAACACATCTAAATCCACAGTTGGGCTTGGCGGTCTGCTTAGTGCACCTGAGTGGAATACTAATAAAAAGTCACTTCTTGCTGCGCTTGGTCGCGATATTACAGGCACACCACACTATATAAATATTTCCAAAGCACCACACATACTTGTTGCTGGTGCTACCGGCTCAGGTAAGTCGGTATCCATTCACACACTTATCACTTCCCTACTTTATCGAAATGGTCCAAACCAGCTGCGGTTAATTATGATTGACCCAAAACGTGTGGAGCTGACACTATATAATGGCATTCCTCACTTGCTCACACCGGTTATTACCGACCCGAAAAGGACTATTTTGGCACTCAAGTGGGCTGCCAAAGAAATGGAACGGCGTTACAACATACTAGAAGCAGAGCAGGTGCGTGATATTGATTCGTATCACAAGTCTGTTGTGGAGCCGGCAAAAAAGAAAGGCGAGGAAGATTTGCCGGAAGCCATGCCATATATTGCCATTATTATTGACGAGCTAGCTGATATTATGCAGGCATATCCGCGTGAGCTCGAAGCTGCCATTGTACGGCTTGCACAAATGTCACGTGCTGTTGGTATTCACTTGATACTCTCAACACAACGTCCGAGTGTGAATGTTATTACAGGACTTATTAAAGCCAACATATCGACACGACTCGCACTTCAGGTGGCGTCACAGATTGATTCTCGTACAATCATTGACAGCGCGGGTGCAGAGCAATTGCTAGGTGCTGGTGACACGCTTTATCTCTCTGGTGATATGCAAAAACCGATGCGTATCCAAACTGCATTCATCAGTGAATCTGAAGTAAAGAAGGTGGTGCAGTATATAAAGAAGCATAATTCTGGTGACCTTTCTTCACTTGACCTAAGCGGTAATAGCGCGGCATCTGACCCTAATGATGCCATTATGTCCGCCAATCTCGATGACGATGTTGACGATGAACTTTATGGTGAAGCGCGACGCGCTGTAGAGGAAGCAGGGCGTGCCTCGACTTCGTACCTGCAACGCAAACTGCGTATAGGGTATTCACGCGCGGCGCGACTTATGGATATACTTGAAGAAAGGGGCATTATCGGTCCCGCAGATGGGTCGCGCCCACGTGAAATACTTGCCCAAGTTGGTAGTGAGGATATTGAAAAAGAAGATTCTGAGGATAAAAATGAGGAGGACGAGAATACTTAACTATGTCACCCATACGCATCACACTGATAATCACACTTATCATAGTGGCCGGGTATGGAGTTATCGAGGCGCTTCCCCTTCTCTCCGGCCCACAGCTCACTCTGCGTACACCGATTAACGGAACAAGTACACCAAATGGATTTATAAGAGTGTCTGGGCACGTTGCGCGAGTTACAAAGCTCACACTAGACGGTGCTACACTACTCTCCGATAACAATGGCTCATTTTCGAAGGTGCTCGCTCTTGCGCCAGGAACGTCTATACTTACTCTAACGGCATCCGATCGATTTGGGCATACCGTTACCGACACACGAACAATATTCTTCCCATAACCTTTACATACCTATGCCTATAAGAAAGAAAAAGATTACCAAAGAACCAAAGACCGTTGATGCAGCTGCAACCGACCGCAGCGACAAACAAAAATCTATCGATCTCGCTCTTAAAGAAATCCGTACCAAATTTGGAGATGAGGCAATTATGACTTTCAGTTCCGGAAAGCAAGCTACACGCCCATCCATTCCAACTGGATCTATCGGCCTTGATTATGCTCTTGGTATCGGTGGTCTTCCGCGCGGGCGCATCATTGAAATCTTTGGCCCTGAATCAAGTGGTAAAACAACACTGGCACTGCACTCGGTAGCCGAAGCGCAGAAAAAGGGTGGTATTTGTGCATTTGTGGATGCCGAACATGCCCTTGACCCAGAGTATTCGCAACGTATCGGTATAAAGCTCGATGAACTTCTTATTTCACAACCAGACACGGGCGAGCAAGCTCTTGAAATAGTGGAGTCGCTGGTGCGCAGCGGTAACATAGACGTTATTGTCATAGACTCTGTGGCCGCACTTACACCTAAAGATGAGATCGAGGGTGATATGGGTGCAACACACGTTGGTAAACAGGCGAGACTTATGAGTCAGGCCCTGCGTAAACTAACTGCCATAACGGCAAAAAGTAAAACTATCGTTATATTTATTAACCAGATACGTATGCAAATTGGTGTGATGTTTGGCAATCCCGAAACAACACCAGGAGGCAAGGCACTCAAGTTTTATACAAGTGTGCGGCTTGATATTCGCCGTATTGCTCAGATTAAAAAAGGTGATGAGGTTGTTGGTGGGCGTGTACGAGTAAAAGTTGTAAAAAATAAAATCGCTGCGCCGTTCAAAACAACCGAGTTTGATTTACTTTATAATGAGGGAATCAGTCGTGAGGGTGAGTTGCTCGCACTTGGTGAGAAGTACGACATTGTGAGTAAGGCGGGTGCAAGTTATAAATTTGGTGAAGTGGCTCTTGGGCGCGGGTATGACGCTTCACGTACTTTCTTGCGCGATAATCCAAAAATTAAAAGTAACCTGTTGAAACAAATAAAAGAAAAGCTTGTGTAATTATTAAGCGTGAATAGGTATTAAAAATGAGGCAATGAGTCGCGCTGTAACACGAGCTAGATACACCGTTGCCACCGCTACCATAAGTACTAGTATCTGAACGGTAACGTGCGTGTGTACAAATGCGTAAACCCAGAATTGACCCAGTGCGACAATATCTGCCGAGTGGGGCATATTGTTGAAAACTCGTGCAACCCACACCTCCCTTCCAATTCCCCACAATGCAACAACCAGTACGAACGCGGCAAATGCGCCACCGCTTATAAGTGGTCGCAAAGCGTGTACAGCGTGTACACGGCGCATAACATTCTTTTTTATGGAGTTAGTTGAATCGGTCATGGTGATTGGTTGCTTGTTTAAATAATTTTTTAGCACGATGTACACGAGTCTTTACTGCCGATACCGAGATGCCTTCATCTCGTGCAATTTCCTCTTGGGTTTTTCCTTCCAGAAATTGAAACCGTAAAATACGCGCTGAGGTTTCCGGAAGTTTTGCAAGTATTGAGAGTACTTCGTTACGAATAGTTAGTGGCTCCATAAAATTTTTCGTATCTGGAAGTGCCTCGTAGTGTTGTGGTTCCAGTACAGCTGTTGCGTCTCTCTTGCGCTTCAGCTTGCCGTATCGCGTAAGTGCCACACGAATCAATATTGCATACCCCCACGAAGAAAGTGTGGCGCCATCTTGTGGGTGGTAGCGGTCGGCATAAATGTACATACGTGTAAACGCATCTTGTACAACCTCTTGCGCATCTTCTCGGCTTTTAAGAATTGATTGCGCCTTACGTAAAAATGGTGCCTCATACCTATCAACCAAAATTGCAAAAAGCGCGGGGTCTCGCTGCGAGCACTTCAGTACTTGTGCGTCAGAAAGAGCCGCATAATCGACGTTGCTTGAAATACTCATAATGCCCTGTATCATACTATTATCTGCCACTTTGGGCATTTTTTATAACTTTACACAGACAAAACAAGTTACATGGCAATTCTTTCTTATAGTGAAATTACGCAAAAGAAAATCATTGATTTCAATAACGAACCGTATGAAGTACTTTCATCACGCGTGTTTCGTATGCAAATGAGAAAGCCGGTAAACCAAACTAAACTTCGGCACCTTGTCTCCGGTAAGGTTATTGAGAACTCATTTCATCAAAACGAAACAGCAAAAGAAGCTGAGATTGAAAATATGGAGGCAGCATTTCTTTATACAAATCGTGGTGAATCGTGGTTCTGCGAACAAGGTAACCCAAAAAACCGATTTTCTTTCCCAGAGAATGAGGTGTATGAAAAAGTAAAATGGCTTGTACAAAACGCTCACGTAACCGTGCTACTTTACAATGAAAGGCCTGTAACTATAAGTATTCCCATTAAAGTTGAGCTTACCGTAACCAAAGCACCGCCTACTATTAAGGGCGATACCGCGAGTGGAGGCACCAAACAGGTTACTCTTGCCTCCGGTGCCGTTGTAAGTACTCCGCTTTTTATCAATGAAGGAGATGTGCTACGTATAAATACCGATACGGGCGAGTATGTTGAGAGGGTCAGTAAGGCATAGTTTGCACTTAACTAATCAAATGATAGACTTTGTGCTGTGATGAGTATTTGTAGGTAACTTGTAAAAAATACAGTACGTGTTATATTAATTCCTGCACTCGTTGCTTGGTTCCTTTTACTCCTTGCTCAGTTTCTACCGCTGAGTTGAGCGCGACTGTTCTACGCTGCTCGAAGAGATCTTGTGTATCTGGGTGACCTGCCCCGCGGTACAACGTACCCGGGGCAGTTTTTTATACTTTTAAGAAAAACCCCGCGCTAAAGCGCGGGGTTTTTCTTACAAAATTTGATTATGCCGCAATATATGGCATCAGTGCCATATAGCGGGCACGCTTAATTGCTTGAGCAATTTCACGCTGTCTTTTTGAGGTAACCCCAGTACGACGACGTGATAGTATTTTTGCGTGTGGGTTTGTAAATAGCGCAAGGTACTGCGTATCTTTATAGTCAATAAACTTTTTATGCTCTATTTCTTCTCGTTGCGCTTGATGTGCCATATGTGTGTTACTGATTTATTAAAATGGAATATCTTCCGGATTGATATCTTCATCAGGATACTGGATTGCTTCTCCTTGTTCTTGTTTTGGTGCGGGTGTTGCTGCTGCAGTCGGTGTACCAGATTCGCCACCAGTGCCACTACGACCACCATCACCAAACTGGAAATTATCAACAACAATTTCTGTACGGTAGTTTTTGCGACCGTCAGATTCCCATGAACGTGTTTGCAGGCGCCCTTCAACAAAGAGTGGGCGTCCTTTTTTCATATACTGACCGATAAGCTCGGCAGTACGACCAAAGGCAACGATGTTATGAAACTCAGTTGCTTCCTGCTTTCGTCCTTCTTTATCTTTGTAGACACGATTGGTGGCAAGACCGAAAGTTGCCACTTGATTGCCAGATGGCAGCGCGCGCAATTCTGGGTCGCGAGTTAAATTGCCATAAAGAAATGCTTTGTTGATATACATAGTGATATATTATGCGGCGGTTTGTTCAAGTGCGGCATTGAGCTCAGCTTCAGAAACCTTCTGCGCATCTTCCGTCTTTTCTTGTGTGCGCATACGCAAGTCTCGCTGCTCTACCGCGTGCTCAACCGCTTCTTTATTGGTAAGAATATCGATAAAACGGAATATTCGCGACTCTTCACGTGCGGTTTTCAGTATGGCTGTATGGTTGTCTACGGTTGCCTCATACGCAATCCATGCAAAAAATGAAGAGGAGAAGTCGTGCCGTCCTTCATGCTCCATACGGTAAATTGTATATGCGAGCTGTAATTTCTCCGGCTCACCAGTGGCAATTATGGTACTGACTTCGGCAACGGCACTTTTTAGTGCCTGATACAACTGTTTTACATCATTTTGGGAAAGTTCTGGGTCAATATGAAAGCCGAGCTCATATATCTGTGATTCAGAATAATCCGTATCAGCTACATTTTCTACCGCCTCTTCAAGAGGTTCTTTTTGTTTTCTAGCCATAATGGAAATATCCTAACATTGTTAGAGATTAAATCAATATAAACAACAGGGGCGGGCTTGTAAGTACAAGTCCGCCCCGCGGTATTACAGCAGACACAATGCCGCCAACAAGACAAGGTTTTTCCTCTAATTTGAAACAGGCTTTCAAATTAGAAGACTTTATAAATATGTCTATCAATAATGCTTCTTAAAGGTTAAAACTTTCAGACACCAAAAACTCGCGTGGCATTTTCTACCATTGCTCGGCGAACCAGTTCTTCATTTTCGCCTCGCACACGTGCTATTGCACGTACCACATCCACAACCGCAAATGGCGAATTTCTTTTTCCTCGGTTTGGAGCCGGCGACACATATGGAGAATCCGTTTCCGAGAGAATTGAACGTAAAGGAGCATATTGTATC
>QIHV01000033.1 GCA_003229135.1 Candidatus Kaiserbacteria bacterium
TCACTTTGTATAAATTAGTGGACTCAAGGAGAATTGAACTCCTGACCTCTGCAATGCGAATGCAGCGCTCTACCAACTGAGCTATGAGCCCCTTATTTGGAAAGCATAATACAGCTTACCCGTGGACTCAACTTTATTTAAGTATTTATCTTATCTTTTTGCAATAATACTCTTTTTGTAAGTATCCAAATGAGCAAGTGCGATACCTGTACCGCGCGCCACACAGTAATACGCATTTTGGGCAAGTTTTGCATTTACCCCAGTGCGCATATGTACAAGGTCCGGTAAGTTTTTGAGTTGTGATGTACCTCCTGTAAGGATAATTCCATTATCAATTATGTCACTTGCCAGCTCTGGTGGCGTTTCTTGCAGGACCTTGCGCAACGCACTCATCATTTCACGTAATTCACGATTCATTGCCTGTACTAATACATTGGTTGAAAGTTCTATTGTGCGAGGAAGACCAGATACCAAATCACGACCGTTTATAGAAACCCTTTCTTCTTCTGTTACAGACACTGCCGAACCGATTTTTATTTTTGCTATTTCGGCTGTCCTATCACCTATTATTAGGTTATATTGCTTTTTTACATGGTCAATAATCGCATGGTCAAGTTTATTACCTGCACATTTTACACTGGTTGACGCAACTATACCTCCAAGTGAAATTACGGCTATATCAATAGTACCCCCGCCGATATCTACAATCATACGCCCCATAGGTTCATGAATTGGGATACCGGCACCAATAGCAGCAAGTATTGGTTCTTTTACAATAAATGCATCTTTAGCACCGGCCTTAACAGTGGCCTCAATAACTGCACGCTTTTCAGTTGATGTTACACCTGCCGGAACAGACACCAATACAGTTGGTCGAAAGAAATTCCAAGTAAGTGCTTTTCGTATAAAGTATCGTAACATCACCTCTGTAACACGATAGTCTGCAATGACACCGTCTTTCATTGGGCGATACGCAATAACCGTATCTGGAGTGCGACCAATCATTTGTTTTGCCTCTGTGCCAATTGCAAGCACTTTATTATTTTCAGTCGAAACTGCTACTACTGACGGCTCGTTTAAAACAACACCCTTACCAGGCACATACACAAGAACATTTGTTGTTCCCAGGTCAATGCCGAGTTTTGGAAAGAATAATGACATATGTATTGTATATAATAACGTGTCCGGGTCATCCTCGCCACATAAGCGACTTTTGGTTATTATTCACCATCAACAGTACCGATGATATACTGTCCTCAATGGCACTTCCTGAAAACCTACATTTTATTATTGATGGCGGCAAACCTCTAAAGGGCAGCGTAACTACAAGCCGCTCAAAAAACGGTGCTGTTGTACTTCTTGCGGCATCTTTGCTCAATAGAGGTATTACAACACTTACCCATATGCCGAATATAGAGGAAGTTCATCGTTTAGTTGAAGTGCTATGTTCTATAGGTATGACAGTTAAATGGTGTGGAAACACATTAACACTTACGCCTCCCAAAGTGTTTTCCCTCAACACCATTAACCACAAAGCTGCGACGTGTACACGAAGTATTTTACTTTTCATCGGTCCCTTAACCCATTACTTCAAATCATTTGAAATACCACAATCAGGTGGCTGCATGCTTGGTACACGTACGGTTCGCCCACACCTTTATGCGCTTGGAAAGCTAGGTGTTACCATCGAGGTGAAATCTAACACCTATAAAATAACACGAGATAAACTACATAATTCAGAAATTATTCTTTATGAATCTGGTGATACCGCAACTGAAAATGCATTACTCTGTGCTGCCGGAATTGCTGGAATAAGTGTTATTAAATATGCTTCCGCAAATTATCAGGTGCAAGAACTTTGCGGCTTTTTGCAAGCGCTCGGTGTAAAAATTGATGGCATCGGCACCACGACACTTACAATAACTGGGAATAAACTTATTGAAAAAGATGTAACTTATAGTGTTGGAGAAGACCCTATTGACAGTATGTTCTTTATTGCCTCGGCGATTACCACACACTCATTGCTTACAATTCGTCGCGCCCCTAT
This sequence comes from Candidatus Kaiserbacteria bacterium, assembly GCA_003229135.1. Lineage (GTDB taxonomy): Bacteria > Patescibacteriota > Minisyncoccia > Phycocordibacterales > Phycocordibacteraceae > C7867-001. Next base: position 2,048 of record QIHV01000033.1, read on the forward strand.
CGCCTTTCTTGAGATAGAGCTGGCTATTTTAGAGAAAATGGGGCTTCAATATATTTCTAAAGATATTGGATATTCAGAAAATGGTATTACACGTTTGGTAGACTTAACAATTAAACCGTCCGAGCTTGTCGCATTCAATGAGCGTATTCACCCACGTCCATACCCGGGACTTAATATGGATAATCTCCCATTTTTTGCCGTTATAGCAACACAAGCCAAAGGAACAACAATGCTGCACGACTGGGTATATGACAAACGAGCCATTTACTACACAGAGCTGGATAGTCTTGGTGCACAAACGCTTCTGCTTGATCCGCACAGGATTTCGATTACTGGACAAACTAAACTCAAATCTGCGGAAATGGTGTGTCCTCCTGTACTACGTGCCGGAGCAATGCTGGTTGCAGCAATGTTGGGAGCACAAGGTCATTCCGTGTTACGAAATGTATATACAGTAAATCGAGGTTATGAAGGTATTGTCGAACGCCTATGTGGTATAGGTGCTTCAATTAAAGAATCGCAATGACGTCCAGAGGACTTCCTGGTATGCTACTTATATGAAATATTGGTGGCCGATTATTATACTTTTTTCCATACTTGTTATTTCGGTTGGTACTTTGTACGCCACCGGGTATCGTATCGGTCCTAATATATCATTAGTAAAAACACACACGCTCACCATTACCGATATTCCCAAAGGAGCTTCCATTTTTGCCGATTATGTTCTACGTAGTAAAAGTACTAGAAATACGGCAAGCATCTCGCTTGTACCTGGCATGCATACCATTCTTGTTTCAGCACAAAACTATTCACCATGGGCAAGTCTTGTTGCAGTACCGGAAAGTACTAATGTAACGGTTCGTGCAATTATGATACCGAAAGCTGTTTCCGGCACTCTGTTGTCAGGCAGCGCTGCCCGAAAAGCACGTGCATTTATTAAACGAACAGTTTTGCCAACTATTAAGAATCCCCTTGTACTTGCCGGTGGCTGTGCACTTGTGTCTGTTTCTGCAAATTATGAAATTATTGCAACGCCGACCACGACACCAACATGTACACCGCCACCTTATTTCTGCATTGATAATACTTGTACTAAAACAGTTGTATTTCCACCAGAAGCCAAGCTTTCAGCTCTGGTTACCTATCCAAATCGTAATGACGCATTACTTGCTGTAATTGGTAAAAATATCTTTGCTATTTCACTCGACCCGCGCGCACCGCGAACATTTGTTTCGATCTTGCACGGCATCGCACCACATATGGCACAACTCCCAGACGGTGCTGTGGTGGTATATGACCAATCCGCCGTGTACTCCTTATCACTGGCAATATAATACTATGTTTGTTATCGATATTGTCCCATTTTCCAGTGGCACACCATCCTTAACTCTATCGTACCGCTCCAACAAGCGTCTTGCCACAGGTACAATAGTATCCGTACCATTACGTCGTAAAACTATTACAGGTATGGTTGTCGAGTGTGTTTCGGTTCGTGATGTAAAGATAGTCATTAAAAAAGCTCCATTCACACTTCGTGCTGGGATACTTAGCAAAACTGGACAACTCCCCCAAAGCTACAACACAGCTGCAAAGTATACGGCAATGTATCACGCCGCCACACTTGGCGGAGTGCTCCGTTCATTATTGCCAGAAGCAATTCTTTTTAATGGTTTTCCAACAAAGCTGGCGCGTGGTGCACGAAGTGGTGTGTCATACTCCGAAGCACCATACAAACAACGTATAAAAACATACCGAACTTATATTTCCAAAGCTAAAGGAAGTGTGCTTATCGTAGCTCCAACCACCGTGGAAGTGGAGCAGCTGGCTAATACATTTAATGCGATAGCTATAACTGGTGAGTTAAGTCCAAAAAACCGCATAAGCGCACTCAATGTTGCGCAAAGCGCTCCGGTGATTATTACAACTCCTTCCTATGCATTTACCCCAATTAAACACCTAACGCATATAATTATGGAGCGTGAAAGTGCTGGCAGTTGGATAAAAATAATATCTCCACAAATTGATATGCGGATCGCTGTACGCGCACTTGCACGTGCGCGGTGTATACCGGTAACTATCGGTGACTATCCATTGCGACTGGATGTTCGGCCAATTGGAAGCGCACAACTTGTGGAGACTCTTAAAACGCCCATCAAGATTATTGACACGCAGGAGAAGAAAATGAATATACACTCACACACTTTCAGGGCTATTCCGGACACTATGCAAAAAATACTTGCCGAAACACTTTCAAATGGTGGGCGCGCTGCCGTAATTACAGTACGTAAAGGATATGCGCCAGCTGTTGTGTGTCGTGATTGCGGCACAACCGTACGTGACGCGCGCGGGCGGGCACTTTCGCTTGCTTTTGTTGGTACTCACCCGGTACTGCGCAGTGCCGATGGAAACACTTTACGTGATGCAGATGTGCTCTGTGATTTGTGTGGAAGTTGGAACTTGTTACCACTAGGTATTGGTATTGAGCGTGTTATAGAAGAGCTTACACGTGCATTTCCAGAAACACCAATTATTCGATTTGATGCTGATACCGTTAGAACACCGGCTGCGGCACGGCGTGCTGCGGCACAATTTGGTAATCACGGCACACTTATTGTAGGTACTGAAGCGGTGCTGCCATGGTTGAACAACACCGTACCATTACAGCTGGGAATAATTGCCTCTGCGGATACTCTGCTTGCATTACCTTTTTGGCGTTCGCGAGAACGACTTATGCGTTTAACGCTTACACTTGGTCAACTAAGTGAACGGTTGCTGGTGGCAACACGCAGGATAGATGACACTGCATTTACCGCACTAACTGCACCGACTACTGCAGTATTTTTTGAGGAAGAAGACTCATTACGAAAAATTCTGTATTATCCACCATATACACACATACTTACAATACGCACTAGAGGCACTTCCCTCGCACGTCTTGAAGAAGGAGAATCTTTAATACAAACTGCCGTGGCACCATACAAATCAATACGCCTTCCAGACCATCACACAACAAAAAACGGCTCTATTCGTACTTTGGTTATTAAAATTCCTCAAAAAGAATGGCCAAACGAAAATATTTCAAAACGTATCGTACAATTACCGTCCTGGATAACGTGCTGCGTGGACTCTGAATCACTGTGGTGATACACATTTATGCTGTCCAATATTGGATTAACATTTAATCAGAGAGTTGGAAGTGGGGGGTGGTAAGAATATCCAATTTGTAACGTATTTGTAAGTATATTCACCAAACCCCATACGGAGAACATTATGACAAAACCGATAAGACCATAAATGATGAGCTGCTTCCCTTTTTTTTGACTCTCTGTATCTTCAGCTCCTGCGATAAAATATCTAAATATTCCCCAAATGAATACGATAAATGCCAATGCAAAAATAACCGGTACAAGTACATTATTAATAAGTCCTATAATGAGAAATCCAAGGCTAGGTGCTGATTGTCCAAATTGTGCCATAGCGAAATGAACAGGCGTTAGGACAGCTCCTACAAATATAAATATAATGCTAATCTTCAAAACTGTAGGCGGTATTTTAGTTATAAGCATAAAGCGATGTGTTAGGTGGTTCATAAATAAATTATCGCAGCAAACCGAATGTATTAAGTGATATTGAAACGAGTCCCCACACTGAGAATAATACTACCATACCGAGAATACCATAAATCATAAATGAACGTGCTTGTCCTTGTTTTGCCGCATCTCCAGTACTTAAAAAGAAATAATTAAATATTCCCCAAATGAAGGTAAGAAAGGCAATGGCGAATATCAAAGGCACTATCACCTGATTGACAAGTAAGAGAATATTCTGAACAAAATGAGCAAATGTCATATTTTTAGGCAGAGAGTGTCGTTACAGTAGCTGAAATACCCATAGAAATTGCTTGCGCGCCCAAAATTATAAGCGCACCTATTATCGTCCACAATAACATCATACGTACTTTTTCTATTTCGGCCGGTTTCCCTTGTGCTATAACAAATT
>QIHV01000036.1 GCA_003229135.1 Candidatus Kaiserbacteria bacterium
GTTTCTTTTGTTTTTCAATATCCATATGTCTTTAGCATATCAGAAGTTTCTGTTTGTGAGCCATTGGCGTGACTTTCAGAATTGGTATCACCAGAGGTGATTATATCAGTATAAAAGGGGTCAGACACCTTTGTTTTTAAATAAATGTGGTGTAATAAAATATGTTGCTGTGGAGTGTCAAAAGTATGAACATAACGAACATGCGCTCGTTAACGGGATTCGCCAATGGCGCTCGCACTTTCTATGACTTTTCTCTGGTCGGCGCTTGCTTTACGCGCTACTTCCATAAATACTTTCTTTTTCTCTCGTGATGATGCTTCGTGAAAAAAGCGTGAAAATTCGCTTGATCCTCTCGGTGCTGCCTCTTTTTTAATTTGCTGTTCTTTTTCCGTCATAGTCATAGACTATATTCTATCGTAAAGTGGCTTGGAGCAGAACAATATGTGCGAGAGTACAAAAGAGTACGGGGCGGCAGTGTGAATGGCACCTTTAGGCCCCTACGAGAAAGTGAAATATCGATAGGACTAGGAAATAGAAAGGTCCTGAGAGGAAGAATACGAATACGAATAGGACAACAATAAGTCCCATGGCCCCCCAGGCACGTATACGCTGTTCGAAATTGCGTAGTGCCATAGTGTATTTATACGGTAAAATGCTTGCCAGAACCGTATAGCCGTCAAATGGTGGAAATGGCACAAGATTAAATAGTCCCAGAAATAGGTTTACAAAAACTACTAGAGCGGCAAATGTTCCGGCTTCAGGTGGAATTATTCCAAGAGCTGCGGCACGTACTGCAAAAGTGAATATTATGGCTATAAGTAGGTTGGTTAGTGGCCCTGCGGCAGCTACGATTGCCTCTCCCCACCGTTGGTTTTTCAGATTATAGGGATTATAAGGAACCGGCTTTGCCCAGCCAAAAAGTATTCCAGCATTAGTAAAAATAAGAAATGCTGGAATAAGTACTGAGCCGATTAGGTCTATATGAGGAATAGGATTAAGGGTCAAACGCCCTGCAAGTCGGGCTGTCGGGTCACCGAGCGCGCTTGCGGCATATCCGTGAGCCACCTCGTGTAGAATGATAGAAAAAATAAGTATCGCAAAGGCGAAAAAAGCCGAGTCGAGTGTCAGTTGCATATAAAGGTCATTATATGATAACATACGGTACACTATGGCACGTATTTGCGACATCACAGGAAAGACCTCCCAAGTAGGCGGGCGGTACTCTAACCGTGTCCGTGCAACGCAGTTTAACCCTACGGGAAAAGTGCGCCGCCATCCAAACCTTCAGAAACACCGTGTTTTCATTCCTGAGACGGGAAAGACGGTAGTAGTCACCGCTTCTGTGAAAGGTATGCGCAATATCAAAAAGAATGGTGCACTTTCTACACTAAAGAAAGCTGGTTTAGTATAGTTTCTATATATAAGGACAAAGAGGGGCGCGCGTAGCGCGCCGTGCTTTGTCCTTTAGTTTTTCTATAAGACATACTTTATAGAGCGTGATTTTAATTGGCTTTTTGCAGTATATGCCCATCACTTGTGAAAGTTATTGCGGCGCCTTGAGTGGTAAGTACCTGCGCACGTGTGGCCGTGAGCTGCGCAGTGGTGGTGGTACTTGGGTAGCCATAGCGGTTTTTACCAACAGAAATAACCGCAAAATGCGGGTGTACAGCGGTGAGCCATTCGTTATCCACAGAGTTTGGTGCGCCGTGGTGCCCGACCGAGAGTACATCACTTGCGAGTGATGTGCTTGCAAAGAACGTTGCCAACCAACGCTGCGTACGCGGCAAGATATTACTTGGAAGCATAAAAGAAGTATTTCCGTATACGATACGCAACACAAGTGCCGTTGTTGGTGTGTGCATATTTGATACGGAACGGTCTGGGAAAAGAATATCGGCATAGGCACCACCACCAAAAAGAATCCGCATACCACGATGTGCTTCCACGTGTATCAGATTTGGTTCGTGTGCGGCAGCATTGGCAAGCATACGTGCCGCCGTAGTGCTGTTTGGAACACCGGGCGTTACAAATGAGCGCACGCGGTATCGGTCAAAAACACTTGCGAGCCCAAGCGCACTACTTGCGCTTGTATTAGTTTCAATCACCATACTAATGGTGCGATTGATTGGTCCAAGCTCACTGCTGAGTGCGCGCAGCACTGAGTGGTCTGGACCTCCGTCTATCAGTATTGTTGCACCGGTAGGACCTTGCACCAACGTGGCATTTCCTTCCCCAACGTTTAGAAATGAAACACGAAGTATGCCGTTGGTATTGAAAAGTATTATATGCCACACGAGTATGTTAAGTACGATGGCTACCACCACAATTCCATACGATAAAATACGTTTTCGGCTCACTTGCATAGGATATGTTATTTATAACGTATCAAATATGGTCAATACCTTTTTGTACACGTATCACAAGTATACACGCGAGATGTCCGTGTATACTTAACTTTATATGACTTACACAACACGAACATTTTCGCTTCCGGAGCTTACCGGTTTATCAGCCAAACAAATAGAAGTACATCTTGGGCTTTACGGAGGGTATGTAAAACACGTCAATCTTATTCGTGAGAAAATAGCGGAGCTTTCACAGAACCAAGAAGCAAATGCTTATACCATAGCCGAGCTGCGCCGACGTTTCGCTTTTGAGTTTAACGGCATGCGTATGCACGAATACTATTTCGAGCAGTTCGAAGGAGGCGCAGTAGCACACGACGCACAAAGTGCTTTGGTAAAAGCAGCGACTGAAAAGTATAGCAGCTACGATGCTCTCGTTGCACACGTACGCGAAGTTGCTGGCAGTCGCGGCATTGGTTGGGTGGTAGTTTATTTCGACACTGTGGGAAATACGCTCCACACTGTTTTTGTAAATGACCATGAAGTGGGACAGCTCGCAGGACTGCCCGTCATACTGGCACTCGATTTATGGGAACACGCTTTTATGGTGGATTACTTACCTACCGAAAAAGCACAGTACATCGACGCTTTCTTTCAAAACTTTAACTGGTCGGTTGCCGAAGCACGTTGTGAGCAAGCTCAAAAAACAAAAAAATAAAATATCTGGTCAATAGAAAATACACTCCGATGACACAGTCATCGGAGTGTATTTTTAGCACCTGCAGCCCTTGACAAATAAATTCAGATAGGTAAGTATCTAACCTATATGCTAGACCGCTCAAAACAACTCCAGGAAATGCTCGAAGGTGTGTATAAAATGAAGCGACACGCAGACCTAAAAAGCTCGTGCCACGGGCACGGGCTTACCGTAACCCACGCACAATGGATGGTGCTTAATTTTATTTATCGTAAGGGTGGAGTATCTATAAAAGATATTCGCACGGCATTTGGTATTACCAGTAGCGCAGTTACACAGCTTGTGAATGAGCTGATGAAAAATAATTATGTTACAAAAGTTACAAGTGCCACCGACCGCAGAGTATCGGCAATCCATCTATCGCCAAAAACAAAACACGTCGTGGCGCGAGCACAGCGTATGATACTTGCTCATATGTTGCAATTATTTTCGGCACTTACAGACCGAGAGTTTACTGAGTTTGCACGGCTAAATAAAAAAATTAACAGTAGCTTTAAATAATTTACCTTTATATGTTTCAGTCCACTAATTTACGTACATTCTTTTCAAGATTTCCACGACGATATATTATCGGTGTCATAGCTCTTATAATTCTGGGTGTTGTCGGCACGCATTGGTTTTTAAAACCAGCTTCTCCAACGAACACTTCATTAGATAGTGGTATTTCACATATAAATGTCGCCTCTGTTTCTGCACTGTCTTCCGCCACAAGCTCACTGCCTGTCATTGGCACTGTAACCTCGCTGAACCAAGCGACTGTTTTATCGCAGACTTCCGGTGAAATTGTTGCCCTTCCTAGCACACTTGGCGACAGTGTTTCCGCTGGAGAAGTGATAGCCGAGTTTGCCAATAGCTCGCAACGGGCTGCCGTACTTCAGGCAAATGGTGCGTACGAAGCTGCGCAAGCCGGTCTGGCGAATGTACAAGAAACATCAGTTAAGGGGTCAACTATTTCCGTTGGGCAAGCTAGCCAAGGTATTCAAAACGCACAAAACGCATTACAAAACGCATTACAAAATATGTATGCCGTGCAAGATGATGCTGTACATACAAAAGCCGACCAATTATTCCTAAACCCAAGGACTCCTACGGTACAAATAATCCTTACAGTACCCGACTATCAATTGGTATTACTCATTCGCCAAGAGCGATTAACCTTGCAACGTACATTTCAGAATATTCTTTCGTATACGAAAGATACGCCCGGCAGTACTTTCGATGCACGCAGTGCGTCTATGATTACAGCGGCACATTCTGTCATTCAATTTCTAAACCATCTCACAACAGCCGTTAGTGAGACTCCACCAAGCACAAAAGCCCCATCACCAGTGCTTGTCGGTTATGCCTCATCACTTAGTGGTGCGCGCAGCGAAGTAATTGCGGGATTGTCTGGGCTTATTGCGGCAAAAAGTGCTTATGACAATGCTCGTACTGGCGTGCAAGCGGCAACGAACTCGGCAGGTAGTGGTATTACAAACAATATCGCACTGGCACAAGCTCGTGTTAAACAAGCGCGGGGGTTCTACAACGCGGCACAGGCCAATTTGAATAAAACTATTATTCGCAGCCCTATAAATGGCACTATTGTTAGTCTGCCCATTACGCGTGGCGATTATGTGCCAATGTTTTCCCCGGTGGTAATTGTATCCAACCCACATGCTTTATATATAAAAACATCAGTTACCTCCGCCAATGCCCAAACTCTTGAGATTGGCGACCGTACTCTCATAAATAATTCCCTACAAGGAGTGGTTACTTTCATTGCGCCAGCTCTCGACCCACTTACTCACAAGATAGAAGTAAAAATTGGTATTGCCGGGGCGGCACCAATGCTTACCGATGGCGAAACAGTAACGGTACTCATAATTCGTGGTATTTCTCACAGTGCACGTGTAAATGCGTCGGACCCAAATATCTCCTTGCCAATTAAAGCAATTAAGATGACACCTGACGGTGCTGCTGTGTTCAGCGTAAATGCATCCAGCACAATTGTTACACACACAGTTAAGCTCGGAAACATTATTGGCGGTACTGTTATCATTCTTTCTGGTGTAACTCCCAATATGCGCATAGTGACTGACGCGCGTGGACTTTCAAATGGGCAAGCTGTAATTGTTGATACCAACTAACTATGTTGTGGCTTTGGAATTTCTTTCTTAGAAAACGACAATTCAGTTATGTGCTCATAGCAACCTTGGTCGTTGCCGGAACTTTTTCACTAATACAGATTCCAAAAGAAGTTGAACCACCTGTAAATATTGCAGAGGGTATTGTTGTTACTGCGCTGCCAAGTGCATCGGCATCAGACATTGAAACATTGGTTACAAACAAGCTCGAAGACCAAATATCGGGTATCAATAATATCGATAAAATAGATTCTGTTTCAAGTATCGGCGTTTCAAAAATTATGGTGCAGTTTACGGCCAATGCCAACATCGACCAATCCATACAAAACTTGCGCGATGCTGTGGCAAAGGTAGTGCCCAATCTGCCCACCAACGCCACAACCCCATCCGTAACAAAAGTCAGCTTTTCCAATATGCCGATACTTATTGCGTCGGTATCTGCAAACGTGCCGCCGCTTATGCTTTCCTCAATGGGGCAAACTGTGTCAGATGCGCTGAAACGTATTTCAGGGGTTTCCGAAGTAAATGTTGCGGGTGTTCCCAACCGGCAGGTAACGGTTGTGGTTAATAAAAAGAAGCTCTTGGCATATGGGCTTCAGATTTCTAACGTAACTAATGCAATTCGAACTAGTAACGCTCCACTACCTGTTGGTTCTATTTCAATGAGTGGCGTGTCGTACAGTGTAAATTTTAAAGGAGCAATTTCAAATACAGATGCCATTAAGAATATTGTTGTTGCCAATAAAAAAGGATCTCTCGTTTATGTGCGCGATGTGGCACGGGTGTTTAACGGACTCGCTCCCGCAACTACATATT
>QIHV01000045.1 GCA_003229135.1 Candidatus Kaiserbacteria bacterium
CAACGGCAAATGAGTGGGGAAGTCAAATACGCTCATACGTACTTCATCCATACAAAATGGTAAAAGACCACCGCACCGGTTGTGAATCCGGTAATCCAGACGCGGTACTTGCCGGTGACTTGGACAATTTTATAGATGCAGAAAAGAATCTGCCATCTTGATTCATATAGCTGAATCTGTCGTTACACATATCAGATATTTACGATTGATATTCGTAGATACAGAAAGCTCACGATGTTTGCATACTGTGATGACTTATTTCATTTTTATACATAAATATTGCATAGCGAATTGAACGTGGTAGATGAGTAGGGTACAATAGTCAGGTTATGATTTATTTTGAGAAAGTCTCCAAGTTATACGACGGTGATACCACTCCAGCTCTTGAAGATGTCACCCTCTCTGTCGCACCCAAGGAGTTTATTTCTATTGTTGGACACTCGGGTGCTGGTAAAACAACACTTATAAAAATGTTACTAGCTGAAGAACCTCCCACGTCTGGAGCAGTTTTTTTCGAATCTGTAAATATACAGGAGTTGCCGTCTTCGGCGTTGTACCATTATCGTCGCAGGATTGGTACGGTCTTTCAAGATTTTCGTCTTATTCCACACAAAACAGCATATGAAAATATTGCGTTTGCCATGGAAGCTGCCGGTAGGGGTGACGATGAGATTGCTTCAGATGTACCACATATTTTGGAACTTATTGATTTGACGGATAAAAAAAATCATTTTCCGCATCAGCTTTCAGGTGGTGAGCAGCAAAGGGTCGCAATCGGTCGCGCTATCATTAATCAGCCGGATGTTATTGTTGCGGATGAACCGACCGGTAATCTTGACCCGATTAATACCTACGAAATTGTGCAAATTCTGAAAAAGATAAATGAACTTGGCACAACGGTACTTATTACAACTCACAATAAGGGTGTGGTTGATTCTGTTGGTCGGCGCGTTATCACCATGGACCGTGGGCGAATTGTGCGTGACGATGCCAAAGGACAGTTTATACTATAAATATGATTTGGACTGCAATTCGTCGAGTGAGTATTTCCGGAATAAAGAATTTTATACGTAGTGGTGCTGTGTCGTTTGCAACAGTACTTATAATGACCGTAACACTCTCTATCATTGGTGCGCTCATACTTCTTTCAGCACTACTAAACTACACACTTACAACTATTCGTAATAAGGTAGATGTAAATGTTTATTTTGTTACAACCGCTGCTCAAAGTGACATACTCACACTTCAGCACAAACTTACGCAACTACCGCAAGTGCAATCCGTTTCATTTACCTCGCGCGCTCAAGCACTTGTTGCTTTTCGTGCTCGTTATGCAAACGACCAACTGACGCTCCAAGCACTAAATGAACTGGGCAGCAATCCACTTGATGCATCGCTTTCCATTAAAGCAAAAGAACCATCACAGTATGCAAACATCGTGAGCTTTTTGAATGCCGGGCCGGCACTCTCTGCCGGTGGAACATCTATTATAGACCGTATAAATTACGAACAAAATAAAACAGTCATTAACCGACTATCACTTATTATCAATACTACCCAAAAAGTAGGTATTGCGATTGTACTTCTATTTGCCATTGCTTCTATTATTATCGCACTGGCCACCGTGCGGCTCGCTATTTACACTGCTCGTGATGAAATCTCAGTAATGCGACTTGTTGGTGCTTCAAATGCGTACATTCGCGGGCCGTTTATTGTGGCAGGTGTGATTGCCGGTATCATCGCGGCATTGTTAGTATTGCTGTTGATGCTACCGGCGACATGGTACACAAGCAACTTAACAACAACATGGTTTGGTGGTTTCAATTTCTTTGAATATTATCGTATACACTTCTTAATGCTTACTTCGTCACTGATTGGAGCGGGTATCTTGTTGGGGGGCACGGCGAGTTTCCTTGCTATTCGTCGTTACTTGACTGTCTGATATGGCACGCAGTGGTCATAAGTATATCTTTGTTATAGGTGGAGTTATGTCCGGAGTGGGAAAGGGTATCGCCATTTCCTCAATGGGTCTTTTACTTAAATCAAGGGGGTTTTCTGTTAATCTTGTGAAGGTTGACCCATACCTAAACGTTGATGCGGGCACAATGAATCCGACCGAACACGGAGAAGTTTTTGTATTAAACTCTGGGCTTGAAACTGACCAAGATATGGGTAATTATGAGCGATTTCTTAATCGTGACCTTGGTGCGGAAGACTATATGACAAGTGGAATGGTATATCAGTCGGTCATAGCGCGTGAGCGTTCACTTGGTTATGGTGGTAAGTGTGTAGAGGCAATACCACACGTTCGTGATGAAATTCTTGATCGTATTAATGCTGCGGCCGCACACAATGGCAGCAAAGTATCCATAATTGAAATTGGTGGAACTGTGGGAGATTTCCAAAATGAATTATTTATTGATGCGGCACGTGTTCTAAAAATGCGCCACCCCGATGATGTACTTTTTGTAATGGTATCGTACATACCCATACCAGGCACACTTGGTGAAATGAAAACCAAACCAACACAAAATGCAGTACGGCAACTGAACTCATACGGTGTACAGCCGGAGTTTATTATTGCTCGCAGCAAGCGCTCGTTGGATGTAAAACGTAAAGAAAAGATTGCAACAGCATGTTCAATTAGTACCGACCATGTGATTTCAGCACCCGACATCGAAAGCATCTATGACGTGCCACTTAATTTTGAGAAAGATAAACTTGCGGAGATGCTTATCAGTTCACTTAAACTTCCAAATAAAAAGAATGCTGGTCTCACAATGTGGAAAAAATTTGTGCGTAATATTAAATGTAAAGATATACCTCAAGTAAATATCGCCATTATTGGTAAGTATTTTGATACTGGAGATTTCGTACTTTCCGATGCATATCTTTCTGTAATTGAAGCCATTAAATTTTCTGCAGCTACGCTACACGTAGCGCCTCATATCCACTGGATAAACGCAAAAGATTTTGAACACGGTACTTCCACGGCAGTACTTGCAAAGTGTGATGGAATTATAGTGCCTGGAGGTTTTGGTGAAAGTGGTATTGAAGGTAAAATTAAAACTGTCAAATATGCTCGCATCAAAAAAATACCATACCTTGGTTTGTGTTATGGGATGCAGCTTTTGGTTATTGAATATGCACGAAATGTTGCAAAGCTCACTGGCGCGCACACAACAGAAATCGATAGTAATACGCCGCATCCGATTATCGCCGTTATGGAGAGCCAAAGAGAAAATCTTGCGGTAGATAATTATGGCGGTTCAATGCGGCTTGGTACATATGAAGCAATTCTTAAAAAGAACACGCTTGCCGCTGCCTCATATAAAACGAAATTTATTGAAGAACGTCATCGTCATCGTTATGAAATTAATCCAAACTATATTCCTCACCTTGAAAAAGCTGGACTTGTATTTTCTGGCACCTCACCCGATGGCGTGTTAATGGAAATAGCCGAATTACCTGGGAAAGTGCACCCTTTTATGCTTGGTACACAATTTCATCCGGAGTTTCGTGCGCGCCCACTAGCGCCGCATCCGCTATTTACCGCATTTCTTCGCGCGGCAATAGAGCGAAGAAATAAGCGCACGAAAAATGCATAGTATAAACCAATATGTCTACACCAATTATTGAAGTTACCGGTCTCTCTAAGAATTTCAAAGAGTTTAAGGCAGTTGATGATATTTCTTTTTCTGTACCCAAGGGTGAAATATATGCATTTTTAGGACCAAACGGTGCCGGAAAATCCACGACTATAAAAATGCTCACAACACTATTACGTCCAACAAAAGGAAGTGTTCGTGTCGTCGGTGTTGATGTATTGCGACATCCAAGTGAGGCGCGGAGATTATTCAGTGTTATGTTTCAGGAACCCTCACTTGATGACGAACTTACCGCATACGAAAATTTGGAATTTCATGGAATCTTGTATGGAGTTCCGAGTGCTTTGCGACGCAAACGCATTGATGAGCTTTTGGAAATGGTTGAGTTATCCAAGCGCCGTGACCACATGGTAAAAGGATTTTCAGGCGGAATGAAGCGTCGACTTGAGATTGCTCGAGGACTTCTGCATCACCCGCGCATATTATTTTTGGATGAACCAACAGTTGGGCTTGATCCACAGACGCGCAATCATTTGTGGGAGTATGTCCATGTATTAAATAAGTCAGAATCAATAACTGTCTTTTTCACAACGCATTATCTTGATGAGGTTGATCAACATGCTAATTTAGTTTCAATCATTGATCACGGAGTTATCATTGCCGACGGTACGGTTGATTCCATAAAGAAAGAAACACATACTGACACTATGGAGGATGCGTATCTTTCTCTTACCGGAAAAATGATTAGAGAAGAGGGAAGTGATACGAGCAATCGTTCGCGCATTATGCGTGCCTTTGGAAAATAATTATGTTTACGCAAGAACTCAATGCTATTTATATTCTCTGGCTTCGGCAAATAAAACGCTACTACAGAGCGCGCTCAAGAGTTATTGGCTCCTTTGCTCAACCATTATTATTTTTGTTCGCATTGGGGTATGGTCTTGGTCCTGTATATGCGCAAGCTGGGAAAGGGAACTATATTGATTTTCTTGTGCCAGGCATCATTAGTATGTCAATAATTTTCTCAGGAATGTTTTCCGGACTTGCTGTCATTTGGGATAGGCAGTTTGGTTTTTTACGAGAGACACTCGTGGCACCAGTATCACGATTTTCAATTATGTTAGGACGAACGCTCGGTGGCGCAACAATAGCATTTGGACAAGGAGTATTTATATTTATAGTATCTCTGTTTATCGGATTCCACGTGCAGAATTGGATTCTTGTGATCCCGGCATTTATAATGATGTTTCTTATCGCAATACTTTTTACGGCGCTCGGTACTGGCATGGCTTCGCGCTTGGAAGACATACAAGGATTTCAATTCATTATGAATTTTCTTCTTATGCCACTATTCTTTTTGTCCGGTGCATTATTTCCACTTACCAACATACCAACTGTACTCATGTATATTGTTGCATTTAATCCTCTTTCCTATGGTGTGGATGCTTTGAGAGCCCTTCTTGTTGGCACCACTCAGTTTGGCATAGGTGTGGATTTTGCAGTGGTAACGTCAGTGGCGATAGTATTTATGGTGCTTGGTGCCTATTTGTTTTCAACGATAGAGGCGTAGCCCTCGTCCCATAGCCCTCACCCATCGCCGGCGATGGGTGAGGGCTAGAAAAACTAAACCAAAAACTTGAAATTAACACTCTTTTTCGGTATCGTTAATGTAATTGCGGGATCGTCTAATGGTAGGACACATCCCTCTGGAGGATGCTATCTAGGTTCGAGTCCTAGTCCCGCAGCAAATACAAATATCAGATATCAGATATTTCTCACTTTAAATATATTGGTAAAATTTTTGAATATAAAATAAAAGAAGGTTTACTTGATATTATCAAAAAGTCAGTGTCACACACATGCATCTGGAAGTTGCTATTTAATCAAAAGTATGTTATTTTACAATATCATTACCTATGAAAAATTTTAAGAAAACAAGTAATTTTAATAAAAAAGTATCAAGTACTCGCGCAAGCTTTGCTAAAAGAAAAGGGCATCTTACGTCTGGTAACCACGCTTTTGGTACTTCAACTGAAAAATATCTAGCAATCTGTAACGAATGTCATAAAGAATGTGAAGTACCATTCCGTCCAAACGGCAAAAAACCCGTGTATTGCAGCGACTGCTTTGATGGAAAAACAAATATTCACACTACAAATTTTAAAAATGAAAAACAGGGGCAAGATAATCTAAAAAGACAATTTACTATTTTAAATACTAAGCTCGATAAACTAATTGAAGTTATTGAAACTCAGAATCGTCTTTTGTCTAAAGCCAAAAAATAGTAA